>DATBWD010000352.1:0-12836 GCA_036515015.1 Tepidiformaceae bacterium | reverse complement strand
CTTGTCGTACTGCCCGCGGATCTCCCCGTCCGGCCCGAATACCACCCCGCTGTTCGTGACCCTTCCGGGCCCCGCCGGCGCCGCCATCCCTGCCGCGAGCCAGTAGCCGTACTGCCGCGCCTTTGCGCCGAACAGCGCCGTCACTTCCGCGAATGGGCGCACGCCTTCACGTCCGTAGGGATTCGGGTCCTTCAGGTAGTAGGCCGGGTACGCACACTCCGGCAGCCCAACCAGCCGTGCCCCGGCCCGCCCGGCGTCGTCGAGCGCGCGCAGCAGGTTCTGCAGGTTCTCTTCGGCGCCTTCGATATCGAACGCCTGGACCTGGCAGCAGGCAACGGTGAACGGCTCCATCGCTCTAAGCCTACAGCGTTGTCCTGCCCCCACGCACCGCCACGCGGAAATGGAGCCACCAGCGAGGCCTTGCTACACTTGTTAGTGGAGAGGTGTCCGAGTGGTTTATGGTGCCGTTCTCGAAAAGCGGTGTGCAGCAATGCACCGGGAGTTCGAATCTCCCCCTCTCCGCCAGCACTGACACCAAACGAAGGCCCGCGCCAGCGGGCCTCCTCGTTTCTTCGAGCAGCACCAGGAAGTGGCACGCCACACACGCGCAGCGCTACGGGACGATGATCCCCGCCAGGGTCGACAGGAACGACGAAATGGTCCCGCCCAGCAATGTCAGGGCGGCGATACAGACAAGCGCAATGAGCGTCAGGATCAGCGTGTACTCGGCGAGGCCCTGGGCCTCTTCCCCACGGCTGAGCCTGGTCCGCACGTACTTCTTCATTACCCGGGCGCTAAGGTTCGACACGGCACTATCCCTCTATGGGCAAAGCCCCCTCTAGATACATTGACGTTCGGCCGCGTCCGCTGGCGCTACAGGGGGCTTCACCACATTTCCACTCCTATTCACACCAGGCGCTACCGCTCCAAACCGGTCATCGACACGACCATAGCGCGGGTCCGCACGCTCCTGGGGGGCATGTGCTCAAGGGCAAACCTGACTATGCAGCCTGTTGGGACGTCTCGTGCCTGCTCGTCCGAGTCAGCGCTCAGCGAGTAACTTCTCGAGCACGTCCAGCCGGTCACTGATGATGCCGTTGGCGCCCCACTCGATCAGTTGCCACATCCGCGTTTCATCGTTGACCGGCCACGTCATCACCACCGGGACGCGCTCGCGGAGCTTCGCCACCAGCTCAGGCGTCAATAGCCGCTGATGGATCGAAATTCCGCTCCCGGGGAACGCCCGCAGCCGCTTCCATATCGCCGCGAGTTGCGCCGTGCTCCCCACTGAATGCACCACGTTCACGCCCGGCACTTCAGCGAATGCTTCCAGCAGGCTCCAGCTTCGCGAACACACCGTGAACGCCTGCCCGGGCATCGCGCCCCGCACCGTTGCCAGGATCCGTTGCGAGGCCTCTCTGTTCTGGCCCTTCAGGTCGAGCATCAGATGCGGCCCCGCCCCGCTCTCCAGCAGGTCGTCTAGCACCAACCGCCTGGTCCAGCCGGGCGTCAGCTTCCACCGGTCCCACAGCAATGGCACCGGCCCCATCGTTTTCAGGTGACGCACTTCGAGCCGGCCCCGGTACGGCCAGATATCCGCCTCCACGACGTCAACGCCGGCTTCCTCCGCCTTGCGCAGCAGGGCAGCTTCGTTCGCCGCCCGGTGGGCGATCGCGAGCGGGTAGGGCGGGGGTTCCTTGAGCCACTCCAATTCAGGTGTTTCGCCACACTCCCGGTGTTGGTTGGAACCGCTCCGGCCGGCGCTGGACCGCGTACATCGAAGCCGCGATGCCCAGCCCGCTGAGCGCCACGGCCGCGCCAAAGACCGCGTCGATGACGAAGTGGTTCGCCGTTAACACGATCGCCGCAAACATCGCGAACGGCAACAGCACGCCCAGCGCCCGCACCGCCAGCCGGCGGGACTCTCGCAAGAGCACGAGGCCGATCAACAGGTTCCAGCCGAAGTGCAGGCTCGGGACCGCGGCATAGACATTCGAAAATTGCGGCGGCTGAAACACCCGGTACGCCCGCGAATACTCGGTCACCGTGTCCACCACGGCAAGATCCGTAAACCGCGGCGGCGCCACGGGGAAGGCCGCGAAGATCACCAGCCCAATGCCGCCCGAAATCATGAACGCATTCCGTACCACGGGGTACACGGTCGGGCGGTTCATATACAGCCATGCCGCAACCAGCCCGATGACCGGCCAGTGCCCCCAGATGTAAATCCAGTTCATCAGCGTCACTATCTCGTGCCGGTCGATGACCACCGCCTGCCACGACTCTTCGTGGAACAGGAACAGTCGCTGCTCCAACTCGATGATCCGGCCCGCATTGAGCAGCGCCCGCTCCTCGCTTCCCTCCGTGAACACGCGGACGGAGAAATACACCACATACGCCGTGACCACGATGCCCAGTTCGTGCGCGAACCGGCTCCACCGCACCTTCTGTCGGCCCTGGTAAAACAACAGCGCGGCCACGCCAATGACGATGAGCCAGCGCAGCGCACTGACCTCCAGCGCCATCCGCACGAACCTCGCGACTTCAGCGACATCGGCCATGGGGCGGTCATTCTAGCACCGCGCGATCGCCCTGAACGCAACCTTTTTTCGCCTTTTTATGCACTTTGCGCTATGCCAATCCCAGCATATTGCAGGGTTTGCCACATCACGTACCATCCACCCTGCAGCACCGGGCTCTCCCGGTAGAGGAGTATGTCTGTGACCACAATCGAATCCAGCGGAGCCGTCGTCGAAAAGGGCTTCAACGGCAAACTGCTTAACGTGAACCTTTCGACCGGCGAAATCTCCGTCGAACGCCCCGACGAATCGCTCTACCGCCAGTACCTCGGCGGTTACGGCATCGGCGCCCGCATGCTCTGGGACCGCGTCCCGAAAGGCGCCGAACCCCTTGGCCCCGACAACATGCTCGGCATGTTCGCCGGCCTCCTCACTGGCACCCCGCTCTTCGGTCAGCGCTGGCAGGTTGTCGCCAAGAGCCCCCTCACCGGTGGCTGGGGCGATGCGAACTGCGGCGGCGACTTCGGGGGCGTCCTCAAGCTGGCCGGCTGGGATGGCATCATGTTCTTCGGCAAGGCCGAAAAGCCCGTCTACCTCCTGGTCGAAGGCGATAAGGTTGAACTCCGCGACGCCGGCGACCAGTGGGGCAAGGGCGCCATCGAAAACGAGATGGAGATGAAGGCCCGCCACGGCAAGCGCGCCAGCGTTGCCAACATCGGCCCTGCCGGCGAAAACCTCTCCCCCATCAGCGGCGTCTGCAACGACCACGGCCGCCTTGCCGCCCGTTCGGGCGTCGGCGCCGTCATGGGCTCCAAGAACCTCAAGGCCGTTGTCGCCGTCGCCGACCGCAAGATCATCGCCCAGACGCCGGAGACCATCAAAATGCTCCGCGCCAACCTGGACGACTTCGTCAAGCCCCTGAAGGACTTCTTCCACACCTTCGGAACTACCGGCATTACGTCCGCCAGCGCCCTCAACGGCGACTCCCCGGTGAAGAACTGGGGCGGCGTCGGCATCGTCGACTTCCCGGCCGAAGTCAGCGGCCAGATCAACGGCGGTACCGCTATCAACCCGCGCATGGAAAAGGCCTACGGCTGCTGGCATTGCCCCATCGCCTGTGGCGCCGAATCCGTCGAATCCACGAACGAGAAGTACCCCTACCCGCATCACACCCACCGCCCCGAATACGAGGCCATGGCCTCCTTCGGCACCATGAACCTCATGGCCGACCCGGATGCCCTCATCTACGCCAACCACCTCTGCAACGAATACGGCTTCGATGTCATCAGCGCCGGCGTCTCCATCTCCTTCGCCATCGAGTGCTACGAAAACGGCATCCTCACCAAGGAAGACACAGACGGCATCGACCTCCGCTGGAGCAACGCCGAAGCGATCATCGAAATGCTGAAGATGATGGGCGAGAACCGCGGCCTCGGTGCGACGCTCTCGAAGGGCGTCAAGCTCGCCGCCGAGGAGATCGGCAACGGTGCCGAGCGCTACGCCATGCACATCGGCGGACAGGAACTGCCGATGCATGACCCCAAACTCCAGCCCGAATACCACAACACCTACAAGCTCGACCCCACTCCCGCTCGCCACACCCAGTACGAAGGCAACAGGCGCCTCGGCAAGATCCCGCCTGCTCCCAAGGACTTCAAGGACTACGCCAACCGCGGCGAACACCACAAGGGCGCCAGCGAATACATGCACGTCGTCAACAGCGGCGGCATGTGCCAGTTCATCATGATGGCCGCAAACACGGCCAACATGCCCACCTGGTTCAACGCGGTCACCGGCTGGGACATGGATCTCGACGAGATGATGCAGGTCGGCGAGCGCATCGCGAACCTGCGCATGGCCTACGAGGTCCGCGAAGGCGGCAACCCCCGCCAGCGCGCCGTCCCGCCCCGCGTCACCGGCGAATCCAACGAGGCAACCCACACCGGCCCGCTCGAGGGCGTCAAGCTCGATACCGAGCTCCTCGAGACCGACTTCCTCCGCGCCTGCGATTGGGACCTCCAGACCTGCAAGCCCTCCCGGGCCAAGCTCGAATCCATCGGCCTCCCCGAGGTCGCAACCGCCCTCCACGCCTGACCCGGGTCTCTCGGGAACAACGAGGGGGGCACCAGACGGTGCCCCCTTTTACATCCTGCGTTTCGGCGTTCTCTAGCCTCCTGCCGGTGAAATCGCCCCCTCCACCGCTGTCTTAGCGTCCCGGTCGGCCCTTGCCAGGTTCGCTGCCGTGTTAATCAACGCCACGTGCGCGAACGCCTGTGGGAAGTTCCCCAGTTGCGCCCCCGTCTTCGGGTCGATCTCCTCGGAAAGCAGCCCCACATCGTTCGCATACGTCAGCAACTTCTCGTATGCGGCCCGCGCCTTCTCCACCTCGCCCATCAGGATGTAGCAGTCCACCAGCCAGAACGTGCAGAGCACGAACGCCCCTTCCCCGCCCGGCAGGCCATCCTCGAAGGTTTGCGAGACCCGGTGTACCAGCCCGTCCGTCCCGAGTTCTTCCTCGATCCGCCGGATAGTCGACACCATCCGCGGATCGGTCGCCGAAATCACCCCGCGCAGTGGGAACGAAAGCACCGCCGCATCGAGGTCGCGGTAGCCATAGGCCTGCGTGAACGAACCTCGCTCCGCGTCGTATCCCCGTTCGAGCACCTGTTCATGGATCTCGGTCCGAGTCGCCTTCCAGCGCTCTTCATCGAATGAGTACCCCAGCATTTCGGCCAGCCGGATCCCGCGGTCCACGGCCACCCAGCACAGCGCCTTCGAGTACACGAAATGCCGTGGCCCGGAACGCACCTCCCAGAGCCCGTCATCCGGCTCCTGCCAGATGTCACAGACGTGATCGACCGCTGCGCTCAGCAGCGGCCACAGGTCGTCCGAGAATCGCCCGCCATACCGGGAGAGCAGGTACGCACAGTCGAGCAACTCGCCGAAAATGTCATGCTGGACCTGCTCCTGGGCGGCATTGCCCACTCGCACGGGCCGCGACCCGCGATACCCTTCGAGGTGGTCCAGTTCTACCTCCGGGGTCTCCTGCTCGCCCCGGATGCCATAGAGCACCTTCAGCGTCCTCGGGTCGCCTCGTGTCATGTCGAGGATCCAGCTGAGGAACGTCTCGCCCTCCTCGTGATACCCCAGCACGTAGTACGAATAGAGCGTGAATGCCGTGTCACGCATCCAGCTGAACCGGTAGTCCCAGTTACGCACGCCGCCGATCGCCTCGGGTAGCGATGTCGTCGGCGCTGCGGTCATCGCCCCGGTCGGCGCAAAGTCCAGCAACCGCAGTGTGATCGCGCTTCGCTTCACCACCGACTCGTACGCACCTTCGTACTTGCACCTTCCGATCCAGTCCCGCCAGTACGACCGTGTCACCTCCAGCAGGTGCGTCCCGTCCGTCTCTGCTCCGCTCCGCCAGAACAGCGATGCCGGCCTCCGGTACGTCAGAATGAACACCGCCCGCTCACCTTCCCGTACCGTGAACCGGCCCGCCGCGTAGGCGTCCTTCACGGTCAACGGTATCCGAGTTTGCAGCGTCAGAGATTCATCCGCATGTGTCGCCCGCACTCCGCTCCCCGGGTGCTCCGTCCATGCCGCCTCCGCCCGCGCGTAGTCGAACCGCGGCTCGAAGTGCTGGTCGAACTCCACCGCGCCCGACACCCCTTCGACAATCCGGATGATTGCGCTGTCCATCGCCCGCTCGGGGCCCGCCGCATGGGGCGGCATGAAATCGGTCAGCCTCGCCTCGCCCCCTGGCGTTGTGAACAGCGTCTCCAGGATGGCCGTGTCGTCCTCGTACCGGCGCGTGCTCGAAAACTTCCCGCTGGGCCGGATCTGCCAGTAGCCGCCGATTCGCGAGTCCAAAATTTTCGCAAACACCGACGGCGAGTCCATATGGGGAAAGCACGCCCAGTCGATCGACCCGTCTTTCGAAACGAGCGCCGTCGTTATCCGGTCACCGATGAGCGCGTAGTCTTCGATCGGCCGATAGTCGCCCGTTCGCGGCGAGAACCACTTCCACGGGCCGAAGCCGCGGCGCCCCACATTCTCGCCCGCCCTCGTGCGACGCCCCAGCCGTCTGAACCAGCCGCGCCAGCCGCCCTTCGCCTCTCCGCCGACCCCTCCGGCCCTGGCGTGGGCGTCTCCAACCCGTCGCCTCAGCCAGCGGCGAGGGTCCAGCCGCCGTCGCTCACCCGGCTCCCTCTCCCGTCCCCGTGACCACCGGGGAAGTCGGCTTGCCACCGTGCGATAATCCCCTTCCTTGTTACGCTCATATGCTAGTTCGACCCTGTCCTACGGTAACGCTAGCCACCGGGGATGATTCGGAACACGGGGTGGTTCCCGGCTACGCCCACAAGTTCCTCATCCGTGGCGTCCCTGCTCACCTCGAAGAACTTCCCGGTCTCGGTGCGCCACACCTTTAGGTACGCCCGCAGGATCGGCGCTTTCCGGTCGTCGGGCACTTCCTCCACTCGTATCTCCTCGGTCTTTCGGCCGAGGATCAGTCTCCCGCCTCCCGCGGCCCGCAGGTTCCGCACCCAGTGCGTGTCACCCCGCGGCGCGACGAGATAGCGCTCGCCAGCCAGCGTCAACGGGTTCACAGGCGTCGTCCGCCACTCCCCGGACTTCCGCCCCTGCACCGCCAGGATGCGCGACCCCCGAAGGCTAAGCCCTGCCCGCGTCGCTGCCGCCACCAGCGGGTTCGCGATCTTCGCCGTCACGAAGTCCGGCCTGATGTATCGCACGATCGTCCACTCCTCCGCTCAGGTTGGCCCAACTGTACGCGCTCGCGCCGTTTTGGCCCGGTCTTGCCGTGCCCTCACCTTACAGGTAACGTCCGCACATGCCATTCGCCAACGCCGACGGCGCCCGCCTCTACTTCGAAGAATACGGCTCCGGCGAACCGCTCCTCCTCATCTCCGGGCAGGGCGGCGACCACACGAACTGGGACGCCGTCCGCGACGATTTCGCGTCTCGCCACCGCGTCATCGTGTTCGACCATCGTGGCACCGGCCAGAGCGACAAGCCTCGCGAGCCCGCCTACACCACTCGCGGCTTTGCCCGTGACGCCATCGCCATCCTCGACCACCTTGGCATCGAACGGGCTCACGCCTATGGCATATCGATGGGCGGCCGCATCTGCCAGTGGCTCGGCATCGACCATCCCGGCCGCATCGGCGCACTGGTCCTCGGTTGCACAACCCCGGGTAATGCCCATGGGATACGCCGCCCGCCCGAAGTCGATGCCCAGATGGCCAACCGCCCGTCCAACCCGGAAGACCGCCTCCGCTTCCTCCTCGAACAGATGGTCACGCCTGCCTTTGTCGAGGCCCACCCCGAGTACGTCGAAGCCATGCGCCGGCGGGTCGCCAACCCCATCCCCGAATTCGCCCAGAAGTTGCACTACCTCGCCAGCGAAGGCCACGACACCTGGGATCGGCTCCCCACTATCACTGCTCCCACCCTCGTCATCCACGGCGGCGACGACCAGGTGAACCCCACCGCCAACGCACCGCTCCTCGCCGAACGTATCCCCGGGGCCGAGTTGCGCATCATCGAAGGGGGCCGCCACGGCTACTTCGTCGAGTTCCGCGAAGAGGCCGGCCGCGTCGTCCTCGACTTCCTCGCCCGCCACCCGCTCTTTTAGATCGCGCCACCAGGTTGTTTCTGCCTTCGGCCTCGAGCCCTACTTGAACGCGGGGTTCTTCAGGTATTCCTGGAGGCTCATGCCCTTCTGGTCCCGCCCCGAAAGCACCGGGTCGGAAATCGGCCACTCGATCCCAATCTCCGGGTCGTTCCAGGCAACCGTCCCTTCCGACGGCGGGGTATAGAACCCCGTGCACTTGTAGTGCACCTCCGCGAAGTCCGTCAGCGTCAGGAACCCGTGGCCGAACCCCGCCGGGACCATGATTTGCCGCATGTTGTCCGCGCTCAGTTCCTCCGCCACCCACTGCCCGAACGTCGGCGAACTCACCCGTAGATCAACCGCCACGTCGAGGATCGCCCCGACCGTGCAGCGCACCAGCTTCCCCATCGGCGCCGTCATGTCCTGGTAGTGCAACCCGCGCAAGACCTTCTCCGCCGATCGGGAGTGGTTGTCCTGCACGAAGTCGTAGTCCAGCCCCGCCTCGGCGTACGTCCGCTTGTGGTAGTTCTCGATGAAGAACCCGCGCTCGTCGCGGAAGAAGTCCGTGTCAATGAGCACCACGCCGTCCAGCTTCGTCGGCGTCACTTGAATGTCCACGCGCTACGCTCTCCCTTCGGCCTTGCGACTGCCGGTTACTCTTGTGCCAGCGGTTCGAAGATGTTCTGGCACGCCTGGTACGCCGGGCGCACCGACTCCAGCAACTCCATCCAGGCGATGTTGTAGTACTTCGGGTGCCCCAGTTGCTCCGTCGGCACCTGCCCGTAGAGGTCCACCAGTTCCTCGACTGCCTTGTTCACCGTCGTCGGGAACTGCAGCCCAAGCCGCTCCCGCAGCTTCGCGCCCGAACACTTGTAGTTCCGCACGATGTTCGGCAACGGTCCGTCGACCAGCGCCACCGGCTTCCCCAGCCGCACCAGCGCCGCCGCTACCACTTCGCCGAGTTCCTTCACCTGGTAGTTTTCCTGCACCACGTTGAACGTCTCGCCCGCGACCGCTTCGGCCGGCGCCTCAAGGCACGCGACGTGCGCGTCGGCAAGGTCGTTCACGCTCACCAGCGGCCGCCACATCCGCCCTCCGCCGTGCAGGATGAGCCGCTGCCGCACCAGCGCGTCCTTCACGAACGCGTTCACGACCAGGTCGAATCGCATCCGCGGGCTCTGCCCGAATACCGTCGCCTGGCGCAACACGACTGGTTCGAACTGGCCGCCGTGCTCCGCAAGCAGAGCCTCCTCCGAATAGCGCTTCGAAGTGGCATACGCACCGCGAGGCGCCAGGGGCGCCTCCTCGTCGAGCAGCGTGTCGTCGGCGTCTGTGCCGTCGTAGAGCGAACAACTGCTCCCGAATACGAACCGCTTCACCCCTTCCGACCGGCACAGGCTCGCCATCGTCTCAGTCGCCACCGCGTTCATCTGCCAGTTCGCTTCAGGGCTGTACTCGCTCGTCGGGTCGTTCGAAAACCCCGCCAGGTGGTCCACCGCGTCAATCCCGTCGAGGCAACCCTCCGGGAGCATTCGCACGTCGGCGTTCACCAGTTCCACGCCGGGCTCGTTCGCATAGTGGGGCAGTCCCCAGAACATCCGGTCCACCACTCGCACTTCGTGGCCCCGCGCAAGCAGCTTCGGAATCAAGACACTGCCGATGTACCCGGCCCCGCCCGTCACTAAAATCTTCATGCCCTCTCCAAATCAGGGGGTCGCGATTGCCCCGATTTTAAGGGCGCCGCGTTCTAGGAAACAGCGAAGTCACGCCCTCGCGGGTATGTGCCCCTTTTCCCGCAGGTACCGCTCGAGGCCGTCACGCCAGTGCCGCAGCGCCGGCGCCCGGCTCGTCCCGAGCACGCTGTACATCGGGCGCTCGAGTGGAGCGCCGAACTCCGCGGTCGTCACCGCCTGCAAGTCCGGCTTCAGCCCGCACCATTCGAAGATCGTCGCCGCAAACTCGTGCCAGCTACACCCCTCCCCCGCCGCCAGGTGCACGACGCCGCTCTCCCCCTGCTTCACCAGCGGGAGCAGCGCCTCCGCGATCTCCGCCGTGTTGGTGGGCGACGTCACCTGGTCGCTCACCACGCGGATGGGGTTCCCTTCACCCACCAGCCGCAGCATCGTCTCGACGAAGTTCCCGCCCTTCCCCGCGGATCCGGCCAGCCCGAACAATCCCGACACACGCGCTACCAGCGCCTTCGGGTCGACCTGCCGGACAACGTCCTCCGTTGCGATCTTTGCCGCCCCGTAGATGTTCACGGCCCGCCGCGCGTCATCCTCCATGTAGGGAGTGCGCTTCGCCCCATCGAACACGTAGTCGGTGCTGATCTGCACCACCCGCGCCCCCGCCGCTGTCGCCGCCTTCGCGATGTTCCAGCCGCCCACCACGTTCACCCGGAACGCCGTTTGTGGGTCCGCCTCCGCCTGGGGCAGGTTGTGGAATGCCGTGGTGTTGACCACGACATCCGGTCCCACCCGCTTCATCATCGTCGAGACCGCGTCGAAGTCCGTCACATCCGCGTCGGTCCGGGTGGCGCCCAGCACCTCCACACCGGGGTCCGACCACAGTCGCATGATGTCCGAACCCAACTGGCCGTTGGCCCCAAGTACAAGCACCTTCATGGCCAGCTATCGTACGTACTCCCCGCCCAACGCCAAAGGCGGCCGGCCTCTTTTCGCAACCCTCCCGCAAGGCCCGCGGACGGCGATTGATCCCGAATGAGACGCGCCGCACGATACTGTGCCGCCGCGCCCTCTCAGTTATGACCACGGAGGATCAGGATGCGTCAGTGGCTATTGGCAACAACGCTCGCTTTCACCACCGTCCTCGCCGTCGCTGTCCAGCCCGCTGAGCAGGTCGAAGCGTCGTCGCCGTCCATTACGGGCTCCATCCAGGGCGTCGAATGGTGTCCCCAGTCGGTCTGTGGCACCGCCAACTTCAGTGGCTACTTCAGCGGCAAGGTCGGCGGCTGGTGGGCCTGGGGCGTCTGGACAATCTACGTCAACTACGACGTCCTCCCCGCTCCCGGCACCTCTGTCCCCATTTGGGGTAGCTGGAGGCTCTCGACCACACGGGGATCCTTCTCGGGCTCCCTGTCCGGGACGCTGACCAACAACGGCGACAACACGTTCTCCATCGCCGCAACCATGACGGTGCTCGTCGGCGGCAGCGGCACCATATCGGCCAGCGGCCTGCTTAACCACAACGTCTTCCCGCCAACCCTCAAGGGCTACCTCTCCGGCCCGTAATCAGGATCGCGAACAGACAAAAGGGCCGCATCGGACGGTGCGGCCCTGCCGATGCCGTGGCCTCTCCTCCGGTCACAGAACCGCCCCGCCACCCGGCGTCTCCGCCCGAGCCCTAGTAGTACTCCACCTCGAACTTCAGTTTGTCGAGCGCCGGCCACTGCCGCGCATCCAGCTTCAACAGCGCCGCATACTTCCGGGCCGTCTCGAGATACTGCACGTCCTTCGTCTCCCGGTAGCGGTTGAACGCATCCAGCATCTTGTCCGCGATCAGCTGCATGTCCATGCCCATCACATACCGGTCGCTCATCTCGTTCAGCGCCTCGACGTACACGTCGAAGTAGTGCGCCAGTCGCAGGAGCGTCGCCCGCAGATCCACCCACTGGGCGAGGTCGTGGCCCGCCGCCATTTCGTAGTAGCGCCGGCCCATGGTGATGAAGTAGCCCTTGTCCACAAACGCCGACCCGCCGAGCCTCCCGCCGCCCCGCTTCCTGCCCAGGCTCGCCGGGAAGATCCCCGAGATGAACATCGCGTTGTCACCGTACTTGCGGTACGCCTCGAAGAGGTTCTGGTACGTGCCCGTCGGGTGCGCGGTCTCCTCCATCAGGTCGCTCATGTAGGCCATGAAGCCGCCGCGGTCGTTCCGCAGCGAAAGCTCGCTCGTCTGCAAGTACCGGCCCATCATCCGCCCGAGGTAGTCGAGCGTCCCGGCGTCCCGGCTTTTCCGGTTCACGTACAGCACCTTGATCAGGAACAGGTCCACGATGTCCGAAAGCGACAGCGCCGTCAGTTCCCCGATGTCGTCGTAGAAGTCGCTGATCAACTGGTCGACCTTCCGCGCGAAGGCGCCGCCGGCCACGTTCGTCCCGTCGTTCGCGCGAATCGTCTCCCGAAGGACGGCGATGTCTTCTGCTATCAGTTCGCTCGCTGACATTCCTCACCTGCTGCTCTGACTGCCCCTATCGTTACCTACGACGGGAAGCCCTCGTCAATCAGTCTTGCAGCTTCACCGCGACCCGGGGGGCGCCTGTAACACGATTGTCATGGCGTCTCCGGCGATATATCAGCCCCGAACACGTCGCCCAGGATCTTCGACCGTTCCGCGCCCGTCACGAACGTCGGCCGGTGCTGGTCGATAATCCGGTACGGCAGCATCTTCACGTTCACCAGCTTCGGTCCCCAGAACGTCGCCTCCAGCACATACCCCTGTTCGTGCTCGACCGTGTGGCGCTGGTCGAAGATGAAATTGCCCAGCGCATAACTGATGAACGAACCCCCGTGCGCCTCGATCGCCTGTACGTGGTGCGCCTGGTTCCCGACGATCAGGTCTGCCCCCGCCTCGGCAGCCGCCCGCAACGCCTTGATGCTCCGCGGGCTCGGGTCGTGCGTGTCTTCCGTGCCCGTCTGTACCTGCAGGATCACGACGTCCACCTG
>DATBWD010000351.1:0-3374 GCA_036515015.1 Tepidiformaceae bacterium | reverse complement strand
ACACGAAGGAGGGGCCGCCGTGGCAGCCCCTCCTTCTGGTCTTCTCGTTCTTCCCGTGGCTACGGGTCGAGGTACATGCTGGCCACCCAGCCCGTGTCCGTCCCGACCCTCACGTTCAACCACGAGTACCCGTCGGAGGCGGTCTCGGTCGTGTTCAGCACAGTGACCGCGGTCCCCGCGTCGAGGCAGTCAATGATCGCCGAGGAGAGCCCCGCGTTCGTCCGGAATCGCAGGCAACCCGGGCTGTTGTCCACGGTCCGCACGATCTCCGTGGTTGGCGCGGGTGCGGGCGCCGGGGTCGGAGTCGGCGGAGGCGAGGCCGCCACCCGCAACAGGTAGTTCGCCGCCACCCATCCATCGCCCCATGGCGTGCTCACGTTCACCCACGTATAGCCGTCAGCATTGGTCGGCCCGCTCAGCAACCGCACCGAAACGCCGTGTCCCATGCAATCGATCACGCTGTTCCAGATGCCCGGGCCCGTGCGCAGGTTCAGGCAGCTCCCCGGCGTGTCAACGTTCGCCGTGTCACCGGCATTCCAGTCGGTGATCGTTGGAGGCGTGGGGTTCGAAACGCCCGCGTCGCCCGGGCCACCCCCGGGTATCCGGTAGATGCGGACCTTCACGCCGTACACCGACTCCACCGCGTAGGGGTTGTAGTTTGGCCTCAGTCGCACCATCTCGTCCCAGTTCTGGTTCGAATCGATGGCGTTGAATCGCCCGCCCCCGAGGTTCTCGAGGATGATCGCCGTGTGCAGTCCCGCGTAGAAGGCGCCCGGCCCGGTATTCCCCGGCTGCGCGATCTGGATGATGTCCCCGTTCCGCGCCTCAGCGGCCGAGACCTCTATCGCGCCGGCCTGCAGGTAACCGTAGTGGTAGTCGTAGCCTACGGTCCGTCCGGTCGCTTCCTTGACCACGTTCCTCATGAAGGTCCAGCACTGGCCCCCATGTGTCCCGAGATACTTCAGGGCCACGGTTGCGATCGGTCCGTTCACCGTGGCGCTTCCGGTCACTGGCTGAGCCGTCGCCGGCTGTGTGGATGCCTGGCCAACGAACACCAGCACCGCGAGCGCGAGCGCAAGTCCGCCGAGAATGCGTCGTGTTTCGGACATAGGACCATCCCGAGTTTCGAAGTTGAGGCACCGAAACTCTACTTGCACCACTCGTCAGTCGAAAGGCATCTCCGCACGCTACCCGTAAAACGCGCGTAAATTCCGTCACGGAACTGAAACCCGGCTGGGGGCCGAATCGCTACTTGACCGCCGGGATTATACTCGCGGCGTCAGAATCTCATTCCGAGGAGTCACCATGACCACTGGCGGATATGCGGGCAGGGTCGGACACGTCGACCTCAGTGCCGGTAGCGTTTCCTATGCACCCATCCCCGACGACTGGGCACGAAAGTACATCGGCGCTCGCGGTGTCGGCGTCCGCTACGTCTACGAGGCCGGGCCAACCATCGACGCCCTCGGCCCCCAGAACGTCCTCTGCTTCATGAACGGCCCCCTGACCGGGACCGAAGCCAGCATGAGTGGCCGTCTCGCCGTCGTCACCAAGAGCCCCCTCACCGGCACCGTTACCGATAGCCACATGGGCGGCTGGAGCGCCGCCCGCCTCCGCTGGGCCGGGTTCGACGGGATCGTTTTTTCCGGCAAGTCCGCGCGGCCCGTCTACGCCTACGTCAGCGATGGCACGGTCGAACTTCGCGATGCCTCCGACCTCTGGGGCAAGGGCGTCCACGAGACCATCTCCGTCCTCAAGCAACGCCACGGCGCCGATGACCTCAGCGTCATGGCCATCGGCCAGGCCGGCGAAAACATGGTCCGCTTCTCCTCATGGCTCAACGAGAACGACCGCGCCTCCGGCCGCGGAGGCACAGGCTGCGTTGGCGGTTCCAAGATGCTCAAGGCTGTCGTCGTGAAGGCGGCCCGCAGCATGCCGCGTGCAGCCCGGCGCGAAGAGTGGAAGACGGCCCACGCCGCCGGGCTCGCCAAGATCATGGACGAGGCGAACATCACCTCCCCGCGAAAAGGCGGCCTCTCCGTTTACGGCACCAACGTCCTCATGAACGTCTCCAACTCCATCGGTGGCCTCGGCGCCCGCAACAGCCAGGACACCTCCTTCGCCAACGCCGAACTCATCGGCGGCGAATACGTCAAGGAGCACTACCTCATCGACGACCCCACCTGCCACGCCTGCCCCGTGGCCTGCAAAAAGGAAGTCGAAATCACCGACGGGCCCTACAAGGTCAAGATGGAGTCGGTCGAATACGAACCCGCCTGGTCCCTTGGCGCCAACTGCGGCAACGACGACATCGCCTCCGTCGCCTTCATGATCGACCGCGCCAACGACTGGGGCTACGACGCCATCGAAATCGGCCAGGTCCTCTCCACCCTCATGGAGGCCACCCAGCGCGAATACATCCCCGCCGGTGAGGGCGTCAATTGGGGCGACCGCGACCGCATGATCGAAATCGCCCGCATGATTACCTTCCGCGAAGGCGTCGGCGACCGCCTTGCCAACGGCATCGATGCCTTCGCCCGCTCGATCGGCCACCCCGAAATCGCCATGACCGTGAAGGGCCAGGCCACCCCGGCCTATGACCCTCGCGGCTTCAAGGGCATGGGCCTCGGCTACGCCACCTCCAACCGCGGCGCCTGCCACCTGCGCGGCTACAGCCCCGCCAGCGAACTCGGCGTCATCGGCCTCAAGACCGACCCGCTCGCCTTCGAAGGCAAGGGCGAACTCCTCAAACTCCTCCAGGACATCCACGCCTTCTCCGATAGCCTGGACCTCTGCAAGTTCAGCGCCTTCGCCATCGGCCCCGACGAGTACGCCGACCAGTACCGTGTCATGACCGGCGTCGATAGCTTCACCGCCGACGATGTGCTCCGCACCGGCGAACGCATCTACAACCTCGAACGCCACTACAACAACCTCGCCGGCTTCGGCGAAGGGTCCGACTACCTCCCGCGGCGCTTCACCGAGGAGCCCTCGAACTCCAAGGGCTCGCTCGGCCAGGTCTGCGAACTCGATGCCATGCTCGAGGAGTACTACCGCGTCCGTGGCTGGGAAAAGGGCGTCGTCCCCGAATCCAAGCTGAAGGAACTCGAAGTCGTCTGATTCGTGTCAATCCGGCAATCACCCAAAGGGGGCCATATTGGCCCCCTTCGTTCATTCCCTTCACCCGCCGCCCCCCGATTCCGTCTGAGGATTCAGCCGCCCTTGTGGCCTCCTCCCGGCAACCCTCGCATCCTCACCGTGCTCCTCCCATGCAAGACCTTGAGACGCCCGCTCGGTGGTGGCGTTCGATGCGCGACGGGGCGTACTATGCCGTGACGGCTACGCCGGCCGTCAGTTACGCGAGCAGGCATCCG
>DATBWD010000350.1:0-2501 GCA_036515015.1 Tepidiformaceae bacterium | reverse complement strand
GGGCACATCGCACCGAATGCATCGGACGCGAGCGTCCTCAGCGAACCGCGGTGACAGGTCGCCCCACGAGTGGCGGTGCCGTCGCGCGGTGCGCTCGATGACGACCATCGGCTCAGGCTGCGGGTCGAAGGGCAGGTCGGTCACGACGCACATACCCGACACAGCCGGATCCGGCCACGAGCACAACCGCGGCCCACCAGTGCCACCCGGAGGCCGCAAGCCGTCCACGCGATGCGCCGGTCCGCTTCGAAGCTGGCGAGGCGGTGGCGGAGACACGTCAGGTCGACGACGGCGGTCACGACGTGGGCATCCCGAAGGCGAAAGGCAACGGACCGCGTTCAGTGCATTCGAGACACTGAAGTCCCACGCCCTTCGCCGGCTCCGTCCACGCCTCGCGATGGTCCTCGGGATGCTTGCAGTAGGCCACATTCCCCCCCACACCCCCCCTACGTAGAGAAGAGTTGATAGGAGGGGAAAGCTGGTCCAGCTTATCCAGCGACGCCAGCAGGCTGGACTGCTGGGGAGTGCTGGGTAAATGCTGGATAGTGCTGGGTAAATGCTGGATAGTGCTGGGGAGAAAGTGTCCTTTCCCATCACGTTCCGCGCTCTCAGCTCGCGAGCGCCCGCCAGCTTGCTGGACAGGGGCCTTCGGTGCCCAGGACTCGAACGACTCGACATTGAAGCCCTGCCCATTCAGCAGACCGACAGCCTCGAGATCGACGATGAAGCGGGAACCCGTCTCCTCGAAGGCATCGAGGTGTGGATCACCGTTCCGTCGCGCCGCGGCGAGGGCCACGAAGTACGCCCCGACCGCACTGTTGAAGTCGTCGAAATCGGCGAGACGCCGGTTCAGTGCCCGGAACTTCGGATCGGAGAGGAAGGCCGCATCGATAAGGCAGAACGCGACCGGCTGTCTGCGCATGTCATTCTCCACAGCACGAGCCTTGCGGCTCTGCGCCCTTTGTGGCGCTCTGTCTAGACCGGTGATTGAGGCTCAGACCGCAGCTATGCGCGATCCCCGCCCGCGTGACGAAGCCGGTCCGCGTCCACCACTTCAGCTTGCCGCAGCCCTGACAGGGGAGAGGACCGAGGATGGCGCCGGGCGGGTTCACCGCAGGGCCTCCCGGTAGATCGGCGGCCGCTGCACGGCCAAGCGGTGCGTCTCGGGCACCTCGACCTCGTAGCGATAGGCGCCGCCGCCCGGTAGCAGGCGGGCGCCGTGCTGGCTGACGAGGTGGACCGCCTTGCTCTCGGCGACCGCGAACTGGGCCAGGCACAGGCCACAGGTGTAGGTCTCGGCAGCGCTGGTGCCGAAGGTGCCCGTGATCGTCCTCATGCGCCGAGACCCAAGCCGCGCGGGATGCCGTTCAGCCGCGCTTCCGCGATGGCGACGTACTCCGCTTCCTTCGGCCGTATAATGGGGCCATGCCACCCGCCAACGGTTCGTACCGCGACTGTCCGGTCTGCGGCATCTCGCATTACCGGCCCCAGAATGAGGACCGCGTGCGGTACTGCTCGCCTCGCTGCTATCGCCTCGGGCGATGGGGCACGAGCCGAACGGAGTCCCGAACGTGCGACTCGTGCGGGGCGGCATTCACGGTCTACGCGAGCGCAAACAACGTGACCTGTGGCGTGGCCTGCTCTTCGGCTCGGAAGTCGGCAACGATGTCCGGTGAGCGGTCGATCCTCTGGCGTGGTGGTCGGACTCGGCCCTACGTCGGCATATGGCGGGCGCAACGGGCAGTCGTGCGGGACCGCGACAAGGGCATCTGCCGCCTCTGCGGCTCGACGGATCGGCCCCAGGTGCATCACGTCATCCCGGCGCGGTACGGTGGCACTCACGACCTAAGCAACCTCATCACTCTCTGCCGGTCCTGTCACTCGCGGGAAGAGCTCAAGGTCAACGCCGTCTACCGAGGGACTCTCCTCAGCGGAAGTACCCCGCGTGCTATCCGTGAACCATGAGGACTGGGACGGCCCCTTGACCGGGTAACGGATCGCGGTCGGATAGTCTTTCCAGATCCTCGTCGGCGCTGGTGTATCGAGTCCTAACCCTCGTGGGATACCGTTAAGTCGAGCCCGCGCAATCTCGACATAGGATTCCTCTTTCTCGATGCCGACCCAGCGGAATCCCTCCATTTCGCAGGCGATCGCCGTGCTGCCGGAGCCAAGAAATGGGTCGAGAACTAGGCCGCCCGGAGGGGTAACGAGGCGCACGAGGTGGCGCATGAGCTCGACGGGCTTGACCGTGGGGTGGACGTTGGCGCGGGGGATGTCCACCACGGCTCGCCCGGTCATCGGGTTGATCTTGTGGCGTTCTTGTCCGCCGATCTTGACCTCACGCGTTGGCAGCCCGCCCATGACCGGCTCGCGGTCGGCCCGGTCGGCCTTCGGAATCAGGAAGAAACGTGAATAGGTGCCGGAGTCCTGATAGCCGGATGAATCGCCATCCTGACTGAAACGGTATCCGGACATTCGCTCCCCGGATCGGGTCGGCGGGC
>DATBWD010000349.1:0-2675 GCA_036515015.1 Tepidiformaceae bacterium | reverse complement strand
CGACCGGCAGGTTTCGATTGTGGTAGCGGTCGGGGGAATTGCGGCGTACCCGGCGATCGTCCGCGACGACCGGGCGTATTCGACGATCGTGGAGACGGCGGCTCACGAGTGGGTGCACCACTACCTGGCGTTCTATCCGCTGGGACGGCAGTGGGGCAAGGGAGGCGACGCGGAGACGCTGAACGAGACGACCGCGAACATCGCCGGGCGGGAGATCGCGAACCTGGTGCATCGTGCTCACCCGGTGGATTTGCCGGCCGGAGCCGACGGCCGGGCACCCGCGGGCCCGGCGCCGACGGTGAACTTCAGCGAGGAGTTGCGAAAGCTCCGCCTGGAGGTGGACGCGTTGCTGGCGGAGGGGAAGGTCGACGAGGCAGAACGGACCATGGAGGAGCGGCGGCTGTTCCTGGGGGACAATGGGATAAACATTCGCAAGATCAACCAGGCGTACTTCGCGTTCTATGGCACCTACGCCGACAGCCCGGCATCGTCGGACCCGATTGGGCCGAAGATCGAGCGGGTGTGGGAATTGACGGGCGATGTGGGGCAGTTCCTGCGGATGATGCGCGAAGTAACGAGCGAGGCCGACCTCGACCGGTTGCTGGACGTGCTGGAGTCTGCCGCCACGGGCGAATAACACCGGTTTCGCCGCAGTAACGGCCGGAAGGCCCGCAAGGATGCGACCGTTTGGCCCTCTGCCGGGGTGCCGGCAAGAAGGTACCGTGACACCTGTCACTCGGCGGGATATCTCCCCCCTTTCCCGACGAGCAGTTGGGACGCCCGCGACAACAGTTGCGGGCGTTTCGCTGTCTGGAGTTTCGGGCCGCACACGCCACATGCTGAGTGGCAAGGATTTGGCCCCGGACGCCACATCGCTACCAACGGCGTTTTAGGTTCCTGTAACCCTCGAGCGGTTACGTTGGATGGCATGGAACGCGAGGACGTCGTGGCGGGCCGCTACCGGCTCGAAGAGCTGCTGGGGAACGGCGGGTTTTCGGAAGTGTGGCGGGCCCAGGATACGGTGACGGGCGAGACTTTCGCATTGAAGCTTTCGGCCACAGGGATGGCCGGCGGGGCTGAGGCGAACGGACTGCTACGGGAGTCGGGCGTCCTCGAACGGCTGGAGCATCCGAACATCGTGAAGGTGTACGGATCGGGCGTCGAGGGTGACCAGGCGTTCATGGTGATGGAGCACCTCGAAGGGCCCTCGCTGCGGGCGATGCTGCGTGATGACGGGCCGCTGGGCGAGGAGATGGTGGGCCACATCGGCATCCGCATGGCTCTTGCGCTGCAAGCGGCGCATGACGAGGGAGTCGTCCACAACGACATCAAACCCGAGAACATCATCTTATCGGGCGGGGAGCCCTTCCTCGCCGACTTCGGTGTCTCCCGGAACCTGGCGCTGACCCTTGGGACACAAGAGGCCGGCAAGCTGGCAGGCACGCTCGCCTACATCGCGCCCGAGGTGTTGCAGGGAGGCAGACCGAACGCGCAATCGGACATCTACTCACTCGGGGTCACGCTATACGAGGCGCTCACGGGCCACCTGCCGCTGGTCCGGGGGGCGGACCCGGGAGAAAGCAACGCCAGCGACGCGAACAGGAGTCAACCGCTGGAGCAGGTGCTGGAGCGAGCGATTTCGCCGGTGGCTTCGAGACGGTTCCGGAGCGCGGCTGAGTTCCATGATGCGCTGGTGGGGGCGGCCCACGTCATTCCACCTGAACCCGACCGGGAGCGGCGAACGCTGGCCGCTTCAGCGTTTGCCGGGAGTGCGCTCACACGACTGCGGCCCCCGGCGACGGTCCAGGCGATGGGGGCGATCGTCGCTTCGGCGGCACTGGTGGTGCTGGTGGCGAGCGCGTTCTCGGGCGGTTCGCCGGAAGAACCCGAGCCAGCCATGGAGGCGACTCCCGAGCCAACGCCGGCAGCAATCCAGACGGCCCCGGAGACGCCTACGCCTTCCGACGACGAGAAGGACGACAAGGACAAGGACGAAAAGAAGAAGGGCGGGGGCGACAAGAATCGCGGACAGGGGCGGCCGTGGGCGCTGCAGGCTGACGACGACTAACCACTGCGGTGAGCTCCGGAGCGACCCCTCGCGATCGCCCGAGTTTACCTATCGATCAAACTGGGTAAACTATAGGGAGCCACTATGAGAGTTGCCATGCCCAGTCATCAGTCGGTTCTATGGGCGACCATGCGCCGCCAGGGGAACCGCACGATGGTTTCGGTGAGATGCCCGGATTGCTCGAACACGCACTGGGAGATAGCGAACCGGGTGCGGCGCGCGATTTTCCAGGGCACGTTCACCGGGCGGTGCGAGGAGCACGCAGTGGCGGGGACTGAGCGCCGGAATAGTCGCGAGCGCTCAGCCGATGACTTCACCGCGAAATAGGGACGCGTCGCCTACACAATGAGCGGGTAGTCGGCCCGAGGAACGCGCCGGGCATGGTCATGCAGCCGACGGCGTTGTCGACATGTACCTCGCCACGACAAGGTTGCCGGGCGTGACGACCTCTTGAGTGGCCTGTCAATAGCGAACGGCTTCGGCGCGGACCGGATAACGGTCAAGCGTTGACGGTCAGTGCCGGGGAATGCTGTTTCCAGGGAGGGGCATTGGATCCAGTGGATCCAGGCGGTGGAGACCCACACCGAACGAGCCGCTGTCTGCACCG
>DATBWD010000348.1:0-4944 GCA_036515015.1 Tepidiformaceae bacterium | reverse complement strand
AGGATGGCGTCGAACTCTCCTCCACCACCTTCGTCATCCTGCCGTCGATCGTGTCCTGCACGCCCGAAGTCCGGGCCGGCGAACGCGTCGACGTCCACCTCAAGGGCGTTGGCTGGACTGAGTACGACAAGAACTACGCCGTCACCTACGACAACAGCTTCATCGGCTACGTCTGCGCACTGAGCACAGGCGGCACCATCCGTTTCCGGTTTACGGCCACCGGCCAACCCGGCACCCATCTCCTCGACCTCTACCCGATGATCTACAAGGCCAAGGATTCCGTGCCGGTAGTCAACGGTGTACCCAATCTCACCTACACCGACGACCATCCGATCCGCCGGACCCCGGGCATTCGCCTGGCCATCCGGGTGACCGACTAACAGCGCTGGTGGCGCCAGTCCACGGCCCACCAGAAAGGAACAATGACGTGAAAACCAGATGGCTCGCACTCACGCTCACGGCAGTTGCAGCACTCGGCGTGGTCGCGGCCTGCGGTGGAGACGACGACGAGGGCTCGGACGGCAACGACCCGACAGCCACCACCGCCGCAACCGTCTCCCAGCCAGCGGCCACTGCCACTTCCAGCCGCCCGGCGGAACTGAAAGACGTAACGCTCGGCTACAGCCCCATCCTCATCTATGCGCCCGTTTACGTCGCACTGGAGAAGGGCTATTTCGCAGACGAAGGCATCAATCTCAAGCTCGAGCGGATCAGCGGCGGCTCCGACATCCTCACCCAGGTGGCTGCCGGCAACTTCCAGATCGGCGCCTCGGGCATCAGCGCCGCCACCTTCAACGCCGCCTCGTCTGCCCTCAAGGAGAAGCGAGACGTCCCCTTCGAGGTTGTCTCGCCTATCCACTATGAACAGGCGCCCAACAACACTCCCCTCGTCGTGAGCAAGGCGCGCCTCGACGCCGGCGAAATCAAGACCGTCGCCGACTTGAAGGGCAAGAAGGTTGCCATCAACGCCCTGGGCACCGGGACCGAATTCGCGCTCGAACGCGCCCTCCAGACAGCGGGCCTTTCCGTGAAGGACGTCGAAGTCGTAGCGATGCCGTTCGGCGACATGGGACCGGCACTGCAGAACAAGGCCATCGACGCCGCCATGCTTGCCGAGCCCCAGGCCACCCTCGCCAACGACAAGGGACTCGTTGCAGTCCTTAATGACACCTACCAGACTGGCGGCGCTTCTTCGACGGCCCTCTACTGGAACCGCGAGTGGGCAGAGAAGAATCCCGAACTTGCCGACGGCTTCCTGAAGGCCTTCCTGAAGGCCGCCGAGGAACTGGAGGACGGCTGGGATGACCCCGAAATCGTCGCCATCCTGACTGAGCACACCAAGGTCCCGGCCGAAGTCATCGCCCGAGCCAGCCGGCCCTATTTCGACACCACCGGCCTCATCAAGACCGATTTCGTGAAGGACCTCGAAGCCTTCTTCCGCTCGCAGGGCCACCTCATCTACGAGGGTGAGCTCGACCTGACCACCTTCATCAGGGAACCGTAGTGACTACGTTCGTTCGAGACCAGCTAACCGCGGAATCGCGCGCTGCCAACGCCGTCGAGGTAAGGGGCCTGAGCCTCCGCTACCCGGGGTCCGGCGGGGTGCTGGCTCTGGACGACATCAACCTGGAGATAGTGGAAGGCTCGTTCCACGCGATCATCGGGCCGAGCGGCTGCGGCAAGAGCACGCTGCTCAAGGTCCTCACTGGCCTCGTCCCGGCTACCGCTGGCGACTGGAGTATCGCCGACGGTAGCCGGCCGGCCTACGTGCCCCAGGGCAACTCCTGCTTCCCCTGGCTCACCGCCGAGGACAACGTGGCCTACGGCCTCTGGGTAAAGGGAAAGCCAAAGCGGCAACGGCGCGAGGCCGCCCGGCGTCTCCTCGCCAGCCTCGGCCTGCAGGACTTCGCCCGGTGCTACCCACACCAGCTTTCCGAAGGAATGCGCCAGCGCGTCGCGATAGCACGCGCCTTCGCCGTCGACGCCCCCGTCCTCGTCATGGACGAGCCACTTTCAGCGCTCGACTTCCAGACCCGCATCCATGTCCAGGGCGAACTCCTGCAACTCTGGATGGACCGCAGGACCACCGTCATCTACGTGACCCACGACATCGATGAAGCGCTCACCCTCGCTGACTACGTGACCGTGTTAAGCGAGCGGCCCGGGCATGTGCTGCAGACGATGGAGGTCCCGTTTTCCCGGCCTCGCTCCTATCGCGACGTCCGGAACCGGCCTGGCTACACGGAAGCCTTCGCGAGGCTGCTCTACCTCCTGGAGGAGGGCCGGCACTCATGAATCTGCAGATCGACTTCCGCTCGACGGGCCGCGTGTTGTCGCTCGGCCTCGTCCTCCCCCTCGCACTGCTGCTGCTCTGGGAAGTAGCTGCCACCAACAACTGGATCGACACCCTGTTCTATCCGGCCCCGACGACGATCGTCGATAACCTCTGGGGCCATCTCTCTGAGGGGCGCCTGCTCGAAGATTCACAGGTCACCTTCAAGCGGTTGCTCCTCGGCTTCGTGCTGGGCGCCGTCCCCGGCATCCTCTTCGGCCTTGTCGCCGGGATGACACCGCTCATCAGGGCACTGCTCTACCCGCTGGCCTCCGGCCTCTACGTCGTCCCCCGGATCGCGCTCCTGCCGCTCGTCCTCGTCGCCTTCTCCATCGGCGACCCGGCCCGGATCTTCATGGTGGCCTTCGGGGTATTCTTCCTGACCTTCTTCAGCGCGCTATCCGCCGCCGAACAGGTCGACCGCACCCACGTCGATATCGCCCGCTCGTTCGGGGCGAACTACCAGCACGTGGTCCGTTCGGTCATCGTCCCGGGGTCTGCACCGACTGTGTTCAGCGGGCTCCGCGTGGCCATGGGCGTCGGCCTGATCGTCATCATTAGCGTCGAATTCCTCGCCTCGAACGATGGCCTCGGGGCGTTCATCTGGCGCCGGTACCAGATCTTCGACTTCGCCTCGATGTACACCGGCATCGTCACGGTGACCGTGCTCGGGGTGTTCGTGACCGTTGCGCTGCTCGGAGCGGAGAAAGCGCTCCTTCCCTGGCGTCGCTGAAGCCGCGCATGGGCCTACATTTTCTCGACGCCCCCCGGGAACGCCTGGCTGTTCAGCAGTTCGATGATCGTCGAGAACGGATTCTTGGGATGGATCCAGGCCAGCCGCCCGTCGTTGCTCGAAAAGCGCACGCCCTCCGCTTCCAGCCGGGCGGCTTCGCCCTCGAAGTCGTCGGCGTAGAAGCCGATCGAGTCGATCCCCTCGCCGCGCTTTTCGATTTGCTGGGCCAGCGGGCTGTCGGGCCGGTCCGGCGCGATGATCTCGATGGTCAGCCCGGCGTAGCGTACTAGCGCCATCTCGCCGAACGTGATCGTGCTCTTCTCCCGCAGCACCTCCGCGCCCAGCACGTCGCGGGCGAAGGCCACCGCCGCATCCAGGTCCCGTACCCGAAGATTCACCTTCGCGAATCGCAGGTTGTCCATGTCCTTACCCTCCTTTGCGCCGCCACGATGAAGGAGGGCAGCGTCCTGGATGGATGCTGCCCCCGCACCGGATGGCCGTCAACCGGCGCTAGCGTTGCGACAGTTCGACGTAGTCGCGTGACCGCTCGCCCGTGTAGACCTGCCGCGGCCTCGCGATCTTCTGCTCCGGGTCGCCTATCATCTCGCGCCATTGCGCGACCCATCCGGCCGTCCGCGGTATCGCGAACAGCACCGGGAACATGTCGACCTGGAACCCCAGCGCCTGGTAGATGATGCCCGAGTAGAAGTCGACGTTCGGGTAGAGCTTCCGCTCGATGAAGTAGTCGTCTTCGAGCGCGATGCGCTCCAGTTCGAGCGCAATGTCGAGCATCGGGCTCCGCCCCGTCACCTCAAACACTTCGTCCGCGGTGCGCTTGATGATCTTCGCCCGCGGGTCGTAGTTCTTGTAAACGCGGTGCCCGAAGCCCATGAGCTTTCGTTCGCCGGCCTTCACGTGCTTCACGAATTCGGGGATGCGGTCGACGCTCCCGATCTCGGCGAGCATGCGCAGGACGGCCTCGTTGGCCCCGCCGTGGAGCGGGCCGTAGAGCGCGGCCGCTGCAGCAGCTGTCGCGACAAACGGGTCGGGGCGCGAACTGCCGACCGCGCGCATGGCGTTGGCGCTGCAGTTTTGCTCGTGGTCCGCGTGGAGGATGAACAGGATGTTCAGCGCGCGCTCGATGACGCTGCTCGTCATGTAGCGCGTCTCCGCCATCCGCCAGAGCATGCTCGCGAAATTGCCCACGAACGAAAGGTCGTTGTCCGGGTAGACGTATGGCAGCCCGAGGCGGTGCCGGTGGGCGAACGCGGCGAGCGTCGGCATCTTTGCGATCAGCCGCCACGTCTGGAGGTCCCGCGACGCGGGGTCGTCGACATCCTTGGCGTCGGGGTAGAACGTCGAAAGGGCGGCCACCGTGCTGGTCAGCACCCCCATCGGGTGGGCGTCGTATCGGAAGCCTTCGATGAAGTGCCGCACGTTCTCATGGATGAACGTGTGGTAGGTGATGTTGTGCGTCCACTCTTCGAGTTGCTGCGCGTTCGGCAACTCGCCATGGACGATGAGGTAGGCCGTCTCGAGGTACGTGCTTCGTTCTGCCAGCTGTTCGATCGGGTACCCCCGGTATTCCAGCACCCCGGCATCGCCGTCGATGAACGTGACCGTACTGCGGCACGATGCGGTGTTCGTGAAGGCGGGGTCGTAGACCATGAGCCCGAAGTCATCGGGAGAGGTACGGATGCGGCGAAAGTCCATCGCCCGCACCGTGCCATCGTTGATGGGCATCTCGTAGCGCTCGCCGGTCCGGTTGTCGATGACGGTTAGGGTCTCGTTTCCCACAGTTGGCAACTCCAATTCGCTGGTTGGTTCACACGCACCAGCTCGATGGTAGGTAGTCGGCGGCCCTCCCGCGAGGGCCGTT
>DATBWD010000347.1:0-6249 GCA_036515015.1 Tepidiformaceae bacterium | reverse complement strand
CTCCCCCAGTCAGATCATAGCCTTCGAACGAGCCGGGCCCGGTAAAGGGGCGACGAAAGCGGGGACAGGTCTAGGGGCCTGATCCTAGATGTCCCCGGAGAAGGTATCGCACTGGTTGGGGTCGCCGGTATCGAAGCCGCGTTCGAACCAATGCTGGCGCTGTTCGGAGGAGCCGTGGGTCCAGGTGTCCTGGTCGACGGTGCCCCCGGACTCACGCTGGAGACGGTCGTCGCCAATCGCGGCGGCAGCGGCGAGGGCTTCTTCGAGGTCGCCGGGTTCAAGGATGCCACGCTGAGCGGCCGTGTAGCCCCAGACCCCCGCGTAGCAGTCGGCCTGGAGTTCGAGGCGAACCGAGAGTTCGTTCGCGTCATCGGGGTTTCTCTGGCTCTGCTCGCGGACCTGCTGGCTGGTGCCGAGGAGCGTCTGGACGTGATGGGCGACCTCGTGGGCGACCACGTAGGCCTGGGCGAAGTCGCCGGGGGCGCCGAAGCGCTGGTGGAGTTGCTGGAAGAATTCGGGGTCGAGGTAGACCATCTGGTCGGCGGGACAGTAGAAGGGGCCGGTCGCCGAGGAGGCTGCGCCGCAGCCCGACTGGGTGGCGCCCTCGAAGAGGACGAGTTTCGCCGGTTCGTACTGTTTGCCTGCCGCGGCAAAGAGTTCGGTCCACGTTTCCTGGACGTCGCCGAGGACATCCTGGACGAACTGGCCGCCCGGGTCGTCGGGGTCGGAGACAGTGTCGTCGCCGACGGGGGCAGCGCCGGGGAACTGGGGATTGCCGAAGTCGAAGCCGGAGCCTCCGCCACCACCGCCGATGCCGCCCAGCAGGGCAAGGATGACGAGGACGATTATCGTGCCGATGCCGCCGCCACCGAGGGCGATGGGCAGCCCTCCGCGGCCGACAGAGCCGCCGCTCCCGCGCCGGTCGATTACCTGGCCGCTGCCTGCCCGTCTGCGGAGTTTCATTTCGATTTCCTCCGGATTGCGTGGACCCTAAGTTCGCGGCTATAGAGACCCATGTGGCCGAATTCGCCGAGATCGCTCAGTTCGCCGGCAAGTTCAACTTCGATGGGAGTGCCGCGGGCAGCGTCTACCAGTTCCCGGGCCTCGTCCGCGAGGTGGTCGTGGAAGGATGTCCACCAGCGTTCGGTGCTGCCGTCGGGTTGGAAGGAGCTGACTTCGAAGGCGGCCAGGTAGCGCCCGCGGACAAAGCCCTCGGTGGAACCGCCTGGTTGCGCGGCTTGCTGAGGCAGCGGCTGGCGCTCCTCGGGGACGTTGCCTGTGTCGTTGCCTGTGTCGCACTTTCGGTGCATGTCCTGAGCGTACGCGGCATCTGGCAGGCGCGGGCTGTCGCGCGGGCGCTGTGGCGTTGCAGTGCTGTGAAGGGACAGACGCGGGGGGACCTACACGATGACGCGGTTGCGGTAGGCGAAAGCCGTTGCCTCTGCGCGGTTATCGACGTTCGCCTTGACGAAGATATTGCGGACGTGGGTCGCGACAGTGCTCGTGCTGAGCCAGAGTTCGGCAGCTATTTCCCTGTTGGTCTTGCCGTCCGCGATCAGGCGGAGTACTTCGGCTTCGCGGGGTGACAGGACGGTGGCCCCCATGTCGTGGGCCGGAGCTTCTTTCCGCAAGCTCGGAGAGGAGGACAGCCTGCCTTCGAGGCGGTAGGCAGAAACGGACCTTTCGATGCCTTCAACGGACAGAGGGCCGAGCGGCGTGAAGGCGATGGGCCGGCCCTGGCAGAGATCGACAACGTCGGCGGTAACGAGTACCTGCCCTGGCAGCGCGCGTTCGCAAAGGCCCGAGGCGATCTGGACAGCAGCCCCGAAGAGTCCGAAGAGCCCTTCGACCGGCTCTCCAACGCTGATGCCGATGCGCATCCGCATGGGCGAACGTTCATAGAGCGAGGCGAGGGGGACCAGGGATTCCTGAAGTGCCAGCGAGCATTCGACTGCGGCCAGAGCGGAGGCGAAGCAGCCGAATACCCCGGCTGGCGCTCCCGGGACGGAGCGTCCCCCGCGAGAGACGGCCTCGCGGTCGATCAGGCGGCCAGCGCGAGAGAAGGCCACCATCGAGTCGTGGCCAGAGCCAACCTCGTCTGGCTGTTCGATCCTGACGCAGAGGATCGTCCGGGAGGGAAAGTCTTCCCACGGGTCGCCGTCGGCCGGCTCGTGCACCGGACCGAGGAACGCCTCGACAGACTGCCAGTCGACCTCGATCACCTGTGCAGCGACATTCCCGTGGGCCGCGTGGTGGACTTGTTGCGCGACCTCGGCGCTGGGGGCCTCGACGAGGCAGAAGCCGGTAGCGGAGCCTTCGTGGTGCCAGTAGGTAATGAAACGGACCCGGTAGTCGTCCTGGAGGGCGAGGTCGCAGGTGTGGGCCTCAGCCATCTGAGCGGGCGTGGCGCCGGTGAGGTTGTGGCGATCCATGAAGAGTGGCATAACGGGCTCCGCGATGCGCGTGGACAAGCCGAAGGGTATCGGATAGTGCGGGGATTTGCCGCCGCTGTCAACGGAATTGGAGCTGGAGAGAAAGAATCATCACTTTGGACGATGGTTGGCCGAAACGGGTGGGCACAGACTCGTGTTTGCGCAGCGGCCCAACAGCCGGGTGACGCAGGAAGAATCTCAACACGAAAGGACCCCACCGTGGAAAGCAACATCGATGTCGTTCGCACTTTTTATGACGCCCTGAGCAACGGCGACATGGGGAGTCTGTTCTGCCGTTTCGCTCCCCAGATCGACTGGAGGGAGGCGGATGGCATTCCTTATGCGGACCGCAATCCCTACCGGACACCGCAAGACGTCGCGACGGGCGTCCTTGCGCGGATCGGAGCTGACTGGGACGGGTTCATGGTCGTTCCAGAGTCCTTCGCCAGCGAAGGCGGTCTCGTGGTGATGCTTGGGAGATACAAGGGCACAAACAGGACGACCGGCAAGCCTCTGGATGTTCCGGTGGCTCACGCATGGACGGTCAAGGAAGGCGCCATCCGGGCGTTCCGACAGTACGTCGACACCGTGCTTGTACGCCGGGCGATGCAAGGGCCGGCCGCGACCTTTAGCCTGCCGGCGTACACGTTCTGATTCGTGGTTGCGTGTCGCCGTCCACATCCGCCTCGGGTAGGGTAAGTTCTGATGCGACCGTGCCCCGGAGGTGGATGTGGACGCAATCGACGAGTTACTGGAACAGAACGACGCATATGCCGCGCAGTTTGCGAGCGGAGGACGGGGCGCGGCGCCGAAGAAACAGCTGGCCATCGTCTGCTGTATGGACTCGCGGATTCACCTGGAGGCAGCGCTCGGGCTGGAGATCGGAGACGCGCACATGATCCGGAACGCCGGGGGACGCGTGGCGGACGCGCTGCGGAGTCTTGCCATCAGCCAGACGCTGTTGGGGACGAACGAAGTGGCGATCATCCATCACACGGACTGCGGGATGGTCATGTTCACGGACGAGAGCATTCGTCGAAAGCTACGTGAGGAGCGCGGAGTCGAAGCAGAGGACGTGGAGTTTCTACCGTTCACCGACCTCGAGCAGTCGGTCCGCGACGACATCGAAGTCTACCGGCGCTCGCCGCTGGTACGTCATGACATCCCGGTGCGGGGGTTCATCTACGACGTGGACAGCGGCCGCCTGAGCGAGGTGGCATAGGGCCCGCGGCACGATGCCACGCCCAAGCCCTCCGCGATGCGCTTTGCGGACGGGAGTCTCAGGCGCCGGCGTAGCGTTCGGGGTTGGCCTTGAACTCGCGGGCGCAACCGGGTGCGCAGAAGTAGTAGGTCTTGCCGTTGTACTCTTCGGTCGCCGCCGCGGTGTCGGGGTCGATTTCCATGCCGCAGACGACATCCTTGACTTTTTCTGCCATCGAGGCACCTCCATGGGGCGATGGTTCGATTGTCGCACAACGGGGGCGACACCGGTCAGAGAGTTAGCGCTGGACTCCCGACTGGAGCAGGACGCCGTTGTGGATGAGGAAGCTGCGAACCGTGTTGCCCCATTTCGCCTTCGCGAAGCGTGAGCCTTCGACACCGTCCTGGAAGTCCTGGATGAGGGCGGCGTAGCGGTTCCGGCCCTTTATGCGGATGCGATGCTGGCCGTCCTTCATCATCGTGGTCTCTTTGACGATCTGGTCGGGGTCGCGGTTCACGCGGCGGCAGAAGGTCTCGAAGATGACGAAGCGCTCAGGGTCATCGTGTTCGGGGTCGCCGCCCCAATGCTGGCGCAGCCCATGCATCCACGCCTGGACGCTCGGGTACTCCAGCATGGGCCGGAGTTCGACCGGGACCTCTTCCTCTGTTTGCGTCACAGCGCTACATCGGGAGCCCGTATTTTTCGGCCAGCGCTCTGATCTCGGCGATGCGAGCCGGGTCATTGGGCTTTGCGGGCTCCTGGATCATCTTTGCAGCCTTCAGTTCTTCGACGACGGCGGGGTCTCGGCGGAAAGGCGTGCCGAACTGGCCTTCGTAATAGAGTTCCTCGAAGGGGGGGCGAGGACGCTGGCCGCCGCCATCCCACGACTCGGCGGGGTAGCCGACGAGGATGCTGGAGAGCGGGATCCACTCGTCGGGGACCTTGAACACTTCCTTGAGCACTTCGCCGTTGAGCGTGACCAGGCAGACGCCGAGGCCTTCATCGACGCCGGTAAGGAGCGCCTGGGCAACGGCGTTGCCGACATCGAACGTGGAGGGGATGGGATAGCCGGGGTTCTTGGTCATCGGTTCGAGGATCTGGGGGTAGACGAATTCGTCCACGAACTTGTGGCTCCAGCCGTGGGTGGGGGCGAGGGCGCCGACATCGACAAGTTCCTTGAGGCGTGACCCTTTGATCTTGTTGACGATGCTGAGGTCGTTAAACCAGTGGATGTGGACCGGAGCAAGGTCGACGTTGAGCGCGGCGACCGGGGTTTTCAGGCGGTTGAACTGGTCGTCGGTGAGGTCTTTGCGGAAGGCAACGATGGCCCGCGCCCAGTGGGCGTTGACCGCGCAGGAGGCCAAACGGGCGGCCTCGAGCATTTTCTGGATCTTCTCGCGTTCGACGGGGCGGTCGGGGTCGAAGAAGCGGATGGAGCGGCGGCGGCCGACGACTTCCTTGAATTCCATCTGGACCCTCCTGCTACAGATTCCGCACTCTAGTTCGGGTGGCACCTGGCGGCACAATGACGCAGATCAGGTTTGTCGCCAGGCTGGCGGGCCCGCAGAGCGGCGGACACTGGCGGGCCGGCCTTCGCGGTGGCATTGTGCCACCAACCACTGCACGCAGGAAGGGCACGAGATGATCCGCCTGACTTTCCTCCTCCGGCGCCGGCCGGGGATGTCGCTCCAGGAGTTCCAGTCGTACTGGCTGGAGACGCACGGTCCGCTGGTCGCAGGCGAGGCGCGCCACCTGAAGATGCTCCGTTACGTCCAGGTGCACACGCTCGACGAGCCGGTCAACCAGGGGCCGTGGGGGATGCGGGGACAGATGGAACCGCCATACGACGGGGTGGCGGAGGCATGGTGGGAGAGCCGGGGGGACCTCGTGGCGGCTGTCGAGAGTGCTGAGGGGCAGGCTGCCGGGGCGAAGCTGGTGGAGGACGAGCGCAGATTCATCGACCTGGCGAACTCGCCGCTGTGGCTGAACTACGAGTACCCCCAGGTGAACCCGGCGCCGGAAGACATTGTCGCGGGGCCGCGAAGTTCGATCGTGAAGCTGTACTTCCCGTTGCGGCACCTGCCCGGGCAGTCGCTCGACGAGGCGCAACTCTACTGGCGGACGCAGCACGGCCCGCTCATTCGGTCGCAGGCGAGTGCGATGCGGGCGCTTCGGTACATCCAGGTGCACCGGTTCGAGGACGAGATCGAGGCGGGGCTGCGGGCGGCGCGGGGGACAGCCGTCGAGCCCTACACGGGCCACGCGGAGCTGTGGTTCGACCGAAACGAGACAGGTAGCCCGTCGCCGGAACGGCGCGAGGCGGCGAAGCGCGCGGAGGAGGACGAGCGGAAGTTCATCGACTTCGGGCGGTCGACGATGTGGTTCGCGAAGGAGCACGTGTTCGTCGATCGGCGGTAGTGTCGGGAGGAACTCAAGAGGCCCCGGCGGGGGTTTTCGAGGAAAGACTGCATCTAATAAGCGATTGAGAAGGATAGACGACGCCCTCTGGGGATGAAAGAATCCAAGTACTTCAGGGGGTACGACTTTGGACGGATCAGGACGCACAGGCGACAGCGGGGACTTCGATGCGGTCATCGTGGGGGCCGGGTTTGCGGG
>DATBWD010000346.1:0-4540 GCA_036515015.1 Tepidiformaceae bacterium | reverse complement strand
CCGAGAGACGCCTGAGCTGGTGCGGCCGCCCGCCGCCGCCGCGCCACCCAATCCGCCCGAAGGGCCGACCGTCCGCGCGCCGCTCGGTATCATCTTCGGAGCTCGCTCGGGCGACAAAGGCGGGAACGCGAATGTCGGGGTCTGGGCGCGCAGCGACGCAGCCTACGCCTGGCTCCAATCCTTCCTGACGGTCGAGCGCTTCCAGGAACTGTTCCCGGAGGCGAAGACGCTCGAGGTCAGGCGGTACGAACTCCCGAACCTGCGGGCCCTCAACTTCGTGGTTGTGGGCTTGCTCGGTCAGGGAGTCGCGTCATCGACCCGGATGGACCCGCAGGCCAAGAGTGCCGGCGAATACCTGCGCGCCCGGGTGGTCGACATCCCCCGGTCATTGCTCGACGAGGAGTAGAGGGAGTGCTGAATTGGTGAAGTTCACGGAGGCCCACGACCTGTTCCGGCAGTCGGTCCGGCAGTTCGTCGAGAAGGAGATGAACCCGAACGTCGACGCATGGGAGAACGCGGGGATCTTCCCGGCGCACGAGGTCTTCAAGAAGATGGGCAACCTCGGGTTCCTCGGACTCGAGTACGAGCCGGAGTACGGCGGTGGCGGAGTGGACCACTGGTTCACAGTGATCCTTGGTGAAGAACTGGGACGCTGCGACGCTTCCGGCCCCGCGATGGGCATCGCCGCCCATACCGACATGGCGACGCCGGCGCTCGCGCAGTTCGGCACCCATGAGTTGAAGAAGCAGTACCTCGAGCCGGCCCTGAAGGGTGACTTCGTCTCCTCGATTGCCGTCACCGAGCCCGACGCCGGCTCGGATGTGGCGGGGCTGAAGACCTTCGCCCGACGCGATGGGGACGACTACGTCATCAACGGCACCAAGTTGTTCATCACCAACAGCACCCAGGCTGATTTCCTGACCCTGCTGGCCCGCACGTCGAACGAGGGGGGCTATCGCGGCATGTCGCTCATCATCGTGCCAACCGACCGACCCGGATTCAGAGTCAGCCGGAAACTCGAAAAACTCGGCAACTGGAGTTCGGATACCGGCGAGCTTTCCTTCGAGGATGTGCGAGTGCCGGTGACCAACCGGATTGGACCGGAAGGCCGCGGGTTCCAGCTACAGATGCAGCAGTTCCAGAAGGAGCGTCTCATCAGTTGCTACATGGCGGTCGGGGGCATGTCTCGCGCCATCGACCGCACCATAGCCTATGTGAAGGAACGGAAGGCCTTCGGCGGCCCTCTCATCGCCAACCAGTCGATCCAGTACGCGCTCGCCGAACTCATCGCGGAAGTCGAAGCGCAGCGCCACTTGAACTACGCCTGCGCCGAGAAGGTGGTCGCGGGCGAGGACGCGACCTACATGGCCACGATCGCGAAGCTCAAGTCGAGCCGCCTCATCCGCAGGGTGGCGGACACCTGCCTCCAGTTCCACGGCGGCATGGGCTACATGGCGGAAATGTGGACCAGTCGTTTCTTCCGGGACTCCCGCCTGAACTCCATCGGCGGCGGCGCGGACGAGGTGATGCTGCGTATCATCTCGCGGATGAGCGGCATGGTAGCGGAGGGATGAGATGAGCAGGCTTGCTGAGATCGTCGCCGACCTCGCGGCCGAACAGGCCGAACTCGAAAAGATGATTACCTCCATCTCGGAGGAGGACTGGGAACGGCCAACGCATGCTCCCGGCTGGGCCGTCCGGGACCAGGTCGCCCACCTCGCCTACTTCGACGAGCAGGCCGCGCTTGCCATGCGGGACCCCGAGGCCTTCCGCACCGCCGCTGCCGTGCTCCAGGCGGCCGACCCCGAGGAACCCCCGTACCTCGCGAAGGGTCGCGGGATGAAGCCGGCCGAGGTCTTGAAGTGGTGGCGAACGGCGAGTTCGGCGCTCATAGCCGGCGCGTCTGCAACGGCTGAAGACGGCCGTCTCCCGTGGTATGGGCCAGACATGGCGCCCGTCTCGTTCATCACGGCTCGGCTGATGGAGTGCTGGTCGCACGGGCTCGACATCGAGGATGTCGTCGATTACCGGCGCCCCGTGACCGATCGGCTGCGGCACGTCGCGTTCATCAGCTATCGCGCCCGGCCGTACTCCTATGCGGTCCGGGGCCTGGAGATTCCCACCACCGAGGTTCGCGTCGAACTCGTGGCTCCCTCCGGTGAAGACTGGTCATATGGGCCGGAAGACGCCCACAACCGGATAACCGGTCCCGCCATTGACTTCTGCATGGTCTGTACGCAGCGCCGTCACCTCGCCGACACCGACCTCGTCGTGCAGGGCGAGGCCGCGCGAGAGTGGATGTCGATCGCGCAGGCGTTTGCAGGCCCACCGGGCCAGGGGCGTCAACCGGGCGAATTCCCGCGCATTCACCCCTGAGCGTCGCCCGCTCCCGCCCGCGATGCCTGTTCCGGCATCTCTGCTACGCTCTCGCATGTGGACTTCGAACTCGGCGACGTTGTCCGGCTCTTCGACCGAATCGGCATCGTCGCGTTTGCGCTCTCGGGCGTTGAGGTAGGAGTTCGCCGGCGGCTGGACGTCTTCGGCCTGCTCGTGATGGGGGTGGTTGCGGCAACGGGCGGCGGGCTCATCCGCGACGTCATCCTGGTGCGGCGGCCGTTCGTGGTCGACCACGCGGATTATCTGCTGTGGGCGGCCGGCTCCGCCTCTGTGGCCATACTCGTGGTCTCTACGAACCGGCGGCTCCCGCGGGCGTTGATAGCAGTCGCCGACGCGCTTGGGCTGGGAGCGTTTGCCGTTGCCGGTGCCCTCGCGGCAATTGGCGCCGGCCTGTCGCTGCCGGCGGTCGTACTCCTCGCCATCGTGACCGCGACGGGCGGAGGCGTCGTGCGAGACCTCCTCGCCGACCGGGTGCCCCTCGTGCTGCGTTCTGAAGTCAATGCTACCGCCGCGGCGATTGGCGGACTCGTGGTCTGGCTGCTGGAGCCGGTCTCGCTGGAGTTCGCGGCGCTCGCCGGTCTCGGGACGACCGCGCTGGTCCGCGTGGCGACCCTCGCACTCGATGTCAATCTGCCGGTGCCCGGACGGCACCGGCAGGGAAGGCAGAGGAAGCTGCTTTAGGCCAGGGGAATAGTCGTTTGATGGGGCGCACATTGTGCGCAACAATTGGCCATCCGTCTCACAGTTCCGGGTCTCAGGAGGTTGCATGGAACTTCGTTTTGGCGAACGCGAAGAACAACTGCGGCAAGAGGTTCGCACGTTTCTCAAGGAGAACCTGCCCCGCGAGGAGGGCGGCGCACAGTTGGGCAACCGCACCGATGAAGACTTCGAACTGGCGCGGCGGTTCAACACTGAACTCGGTAAACGCGGTTGGATAGCGCCGGCGTGGCCGAAGGAATACGGCGGGCTGGGCGCCTCCATCTATGAGCAGATGGTGTTCAACGAGGAGTTTGGCTACTTCGGCGCCCCGGATACCGGTACCCGCGGCTTCGGCGTCGGAATGATCGGCCCCACGCTCATCATTCACGGGAACGAAGAGCAGAAGAAGCGCTACCTGCCCCGCATCACCAGCGGCGAGGACATCTGGTGCCAGGGCTACAGCGAGCCGGGCGCCGGCTCCGACCTTGCCAGCCTGCAGACGCGCGCCTCCCGCGATGGCGACGACTACGTCATTAACGGCCAGAAGATTTGGACCTCCGGCGGACACCGCGCCAACCAGATGTTCTGCCTGGTCCGGACCGACCCCGACGCACCGAAGCATCGGGGGATCAGCTTCTTGCTCATCGACGACATCAAGAACACGCCCGGGCTGACCATCCGCCCTCTTGTGAACATGGCGAACCGCCATCACTTCAACGAGGTGTTCTTCGAAGACGTGCGGGTCCCGGCGCGTAACCTGGTGGGCGAGGAGAACCGGGGCTGGTATGTAGGCATGACCCTGCTCGACTTCGAGCGTTCGGGGATCGGCACAACTGCCTCACAGAAGCGGACACTCGAAAAACTGACAGCTCGACTGCGCCAGGCGCCGGGAGCCATTCGCGAGGCGAATCGGACGAAGCTGGCAGATTTCGTGGTGGGCAACAACGTTGGGCGCTTTCTCGGCTACCGCATCGGCTCTATGCAGGCCAGCGGACAGGTGCCCAACTACGAGGCCTCCGTGGTCAAGATCTACCAGTCCGAACTCGGGCAGCGCATCTACAATTTCGGGGTCAACATGCTGGGCCTCGCCGGACAACTCATGCCCGAAGAGCCCCGAGCGCCGTTTGCCGGCGATCTTCCGGAATCGTACATCCAGGCGGTCCCGAGCAGCATTTACAGCGGGTCGAACGAGATCCAGCGCAACATCATTGCCACGCGGGGCCTTGGCCTGCCGCGCGACTGACCGCTCCGCGGCTTAAGCTTCGAGGCGGGGCGCCACATGCCCCGCCTCACGCTATTTCAACCACCAGGCCGTCCTCGGCGAACTCCACGTCCACTGCACCACGATTGGCGAGCATGTCAGGCCCCATGTGGGTGACGATCATGCGGCGGCAACCGATCTCGTCGAGGTGGCCCAGCAGCGTCGTAACGTCCATGTGGTAGC
>DATBWD010000345.1:0-9508 GCA_036515015.1 Tepidiformaceae bacterium | reverse complement strand
CGCTCCCGTGTTTCGGCGAGGCCACGTTCGACGAGCAGGACATCGGCGCGGACACGAGACATGCGTAAGGCTAGCCATGGTGGCGTGGCGCGTGCAAGCGGAATGCCCAAACGGGCCGCTGCCGGTACCCTTAAGCGCATGACTCCGACGGAACGGGTACGGGCGGCACTGGGCGAATTAGGGCTAAACTCCGAGATCCGCGAGTTCGCGGCCAGCACGAGCACGGCCCGGGAGGCTGCGGACGCGGTGGGGTGCGAGACCGGGCAGATCGTGAAGACGCTGTTCTTCGTGGCCGAGGGGCGGCCGACGGTGGTGCTCGCCGCCGGGGACCGGCAGGTGGATACGGGGGCCCTGGCGGCCCTGGTTGGTGTCGGGCGGAAGCGGTTGAAAATGGGGACGCCGGACGAAGTCCGAGAGCACACAGGCTACGAGATTGGAGGGGTGGCGCCAGTGGGGCACCTGCAGCCAAGCGACGTGGTGGTGGACGACTCACTGAAGCGATTCGACTGCGTCTGGGCGGCGGCGGGGACGGGCAACACGGTGTTCCCGGCACGACCGGAGGAACTGGTGCTGGCTATCGGGGGGCAGTGGGCCACGATTACGAAGGGAAACGCATGACCACAGAAGCTGGAACCATCGAGCGGGCATCGTCGTTGCCGCCGATCCTTGCGGCCATGCGGCCCTACCAGTGGCCAAAGAACGGGCTTGTGTTCGCGGCGCTCGCGTTCAGCGCGGGTGACGCGTGGCGGCCGGGCGATGTGGATTCGTGGTGGCCGTTGCTGTGGCGGTCGGTGGCGATTTTCGCCTGCTGGTGCCTGGCATCGAGCGCGACGTACCTGTTCAACGACCTGCAGGACCGGGAACTGGACCGGGAACACCCGCGGAAGCGAAACCGGCCGATCGCGCGGGGGGACGTGTCGACGGGGACGGCGATGGTCACGGCAGCCGTCCTGCTGGCGGTCGCCATCCCCGGGGCGGTGCTGGTGGACCCGCTGGCGGCGGCGATCATCGCCGGCTATGTGGTGCTGATGACCGGGTATTCGTATGGCCTGAAGGGCGTAGCCATCCTGGACGTGCTGATCCTCTGCACGGGGGTGATTGGACGGGCGGTCGGCGGGGCGGTGGCGATCGACGTAGAAATCAGCCCATGGCTGTACATCTGCGCGAGCTTCGGGGCGTTCTTCTTCGCGAGCAGCAAGCGGTGGGCGGAATTCCGGCAATTGGGCGCGGATGCCGCGAACCACCGGCCGGCGCTGGCCAGCTACAACGGGGAGATCCTGAACCAGATGCTGGTCATCAGCGCGGGGGCGGCATTGATCGCGTACGCGCTCTACACGATCGAGTCGGGGAACGTGCCCCAGAACGGCGCGATGGCGCTGACGTTGCCATTCGTTGGGTTTGCGCTGTTCCGGTATTTGCTGCTGCTAAACGGGCCGCGGCGGAACGATGCGCCGGACCAGATCCTCTTCACGGACCCGCAGATCGTGATCGCGGCGGTGGGATTCATCGCGACGGCGATGACGGTGATGATCGTGCACCATAGTTGACCGCGTAAGGGAAGAACCCGGTGGCCTTCGGAAACGGCGGTTAGCCGGCGAGAGCGTCAGTCGACGGGGTGGATCTCCTGGGCACCTTCGCCCGCGAGTTCGGGGCGTCCGCTCCAAACCCAGGCGAAGTTGGTGCGGCTGACGCCCATGAGCATGCCGTGCAGGGCCGACGGGTGGATGAAGAGGCCGACTTCAGGCGAGCGGTCGGAGTGCTCGTAGCGGGCGGCGTGCGCATCAAGGCGCTCGGCGAGGGCGGGGACATCGTCAGTTTCGATGTAGCACATGTAGAGCGACGGGCCGTGCTTTGCGTAGAAGCGGGCCATGGCTCCCTCGGCGTTGGTCTGGGTGATCTCGATGCGGTCCAGGCGGTCGGGCGGGTTGAAGAGGGTGAGCGTGCCATCGTAGCCGTAGTTGTGGCTCTTGATGCGGGAGTAGCGGGTGGGGTCGAGGCCGAAGATGCGGGTGTAGTGGGCGGCGGTGTCCTGCCAGTCGTCCACGACGTTGGTGACCTCGTAGACGTGGCGGATGATCCCTACCCTATCGCGGGAGCCGTCCTGTGAGATGACCGCGGGCATGCCGTGGGTGGCAGGGGGAAGCAGGTAGACGCGCTCGTCCTCCTCCACGAAGGGCACGACGTGGGAATCGAAGTGGCGGACCATTTGCGCGAGGTCGGGCGTGGAGAACCCTACGCCATAGAGGCCCTGGCCGCGGGTCGCAGCAAACTCGGCGACGGGGCCCGGCCCGGAAGGTTCGAGGAATTCGAAATCGGTGGCGCCGGCGCGCACTGTCGTGCGACGTGCACCGAGACAGCCGGAGGAATCCTCGGCGGTCTTTTCGGCGCCAAAGAGGTCCTGCCAGGTGCCGACAGCGGCATCGCGGTCGGGCACGACGAGTTGGATCCTGTCGACGTAGGAAAGCATGTTGACTCCTGATTCGGCAGCATTTTGCACTCTACCAAACTTCCGCCCGAGGGAGTGCGGAGAAACGAAGGAGGGGCCGGTTACCCGGCCCCTCTCGACAGCAAGGAAAGGGGGCTACGCTGACTCGTCGAGTTCCTTTTGTTCTTCGGGCGGCTCCGCGGTGGTATCGATGGGCTGGCCGCCGCGAGTGAGGAGGAGGGGGCGCTGCCGCTTGATGATAGTTTCGGCGTTGACCACGCACTTCTTCACATCGGTGCGACCGGGGATTTCGTACATGACTTCCATCAACGCATCTTCGAGGACGGTGCGAAGGCCGCGCGCGCCGGTCTTGTGCTTGATGGCGGCGTCTGCGATGGCGCGGAGTGCGTCGTCGGTGAAGGCGAGTTCGACGTTGTCCATGGAGAAGTAGCGCTGGTACTGCTTGACGAGGGCGTTCTTCGGTTCCGTGAGGATCTTGACGAGGGACTCGCGGTCGAGTGACTGGAGGCCGACAACCATCGGCAGACGGCCGACGAACTCGGGAATGAGGCCGAATTCGAGCAGGTCGTCGTGGGTGACGTGGGCGAGCAGTTGGTCCTGGCGCTCGCTGCCGCGGAAGCCGCGCTCGGCGCGGAAGCCGATGCGGACGTGGTCGCGGGTGAGGCGCTTTTCGATGTGGTTCTCGAGCCCTTCGAAGGCGCCGCCGCAGATGAAGAGGATGTTCGAGGTGTTGATCTGGAGGAAGTCCTGGTGGGGGTGCTTTCGGCCACCCTGGGGCGGGACGTTGGCGACGCAGCCTTCGATGATCTTGAGGAGCGCCTGCTGGACACCTTCACCGGAGACATCGCGGGTGATGCTGGGGTTATCGCCCTTGCGAGCGATCTTGTCGATTTCGTCGATGTAGATGATGCCGCGTTCGGCCTTCTGGATATCGAAATCGGCGGACTGGATCAGGTGGAGGAGGATGTTCTCGACGTCTTCGCCGACATAGCCTGCTTCCGTGAGGGCGGTGGCATCGGCGACTGAGAAGGGGACATCGAGCAGGCGGGCGAGGGTCTTGGCGAGAAGGGTCTTGCCGACGCCGGTCGGGCCGACGAGGAGGATGTTGGACTTTTCCAGTTCCACGCCGTCGTCGCCGGCGGTGCCGATGCGCTTGTAGTGGTTGTAGACGGCGACGGAGAGGACCTTCTTGGCCTGCTCCTGGCCGATGACGTACTCCTCAAGGTGTTCGTAGATGAACCTGGGCGGGGGCACGCGCTGGGACGAGGAAGGGCCACCCTTGGCGGATGCGGGGCTGGCCGCCGTCCCGGTTTCTTCGTCGATGATCTCGCGGCAGAGATCGACGCACTCGTCGCAGATGTAAACGGCGCCGGGGCCGGCGATGAGGCGACGAACCTGGTCCTGGTTCTTGCCACAAAAGGAGCAGTGGTACTGGACGCGATTCGTGCGGTTACCGGCCAAAGCCTTCTCCCCTCAATCTAGCTTCGGGCGTCTTCCGGACGCGCCAGCAATTCATCCACCATACCGTACTCCTTGGCACCCTGAGCATCCAGATAGAAGTCACGGTCGAAATCTTTGGTAATCCGTTCCACCGGCTGGCCGGTGTGGCTCGAGATGATGTTCCGGATGATCTCGTTGTTCCGGAGAATTTCTTTGGCTGCAATTTCAATATCGGTCGCCTGGCCGCGCGCACCACCCAAAGCCTGGTGCATATGGATGGTTGCGTTGGGGAGGGCATAGCGTTTGCCCTTGGCGCCGGCGCAGAGGAGGACAGTGGCCATGGAGGCAGTTTGGCCGACGGCGATGGTGGAAACAGCCGGCTCGATGAGCTGCATGGTGTCGTAGATGGCGAGGCCGGAGGTGATGACGCCACCCGGGGAGTGGATGTACATGCTGATGTCGCGCTCGGGGTCTTCGCGCTGGAGGAAGAGGAGTTGGGCGACGATGAGATTGGCTATCTGGTCATCGATGGGCGTGCCGAGGAAGACGATCCGCTCCTTGAGGAGGAGGGAGAAGATGTCGAAGGCACGTTCGGAGCGAGGGCCCGATTCGATGACGGTGGGGATGACAGCCCGGACAAGCGGGTGGATTTTGGGGGCGTCGTTCATGCCTGTTCCTCCTGTACCTCGCCGCGGGCGATGGCCGACAGACGATCAAGTGTGGCCTGTGTAAGCCGGTTGCGTCGAATGGTCGCGATGCCTTCGGGGGTGGCGAACATTTCGCGGAACCGGGCGGCGTCATCGCCCATTGGGGCAGTCAGGCGATCCAGTTCTTCGTCGACATCGGCATCGGTAACTTCGATGCCTTCGACGTCGGCCAGCTTGCTAAGGACGAGTGAGCGGCGGACGCGAGTCTCCGCGGTTTCGCGGAGGCTCTCGCGGTACTCGGCAGCCCCGCGGCCGACCTGCTGGAGGTAGGCGGCATAGGCCTGCTGGTCGTTGCCGAGGCTTTCTCGCACGAGGTTGTCGATCTCGCGCTCGACGACGACCCGGGGGTATTCGAGGGTCGCGACTTCGACCAGTTGGTCGACCGCCTTCTGGCGAAGGACATTCTCGGCCTGGTCCTTGAGGGCGTTGGTCAAGTCGGTGGTGATGCGTTCGCGCAGGGCATCGAAGGTGGGGAACTCGTCGGCGTTCACCTGGTTGGCGAACTCGTCGTCCTCGTCGGGGAGGATTTCTTCCTTCACTTCCTTAACGGCGAGCTTGAAGCTGGCGGTCTTGCCGCGCGCGCGTTCGACCTGGAAGTCTTCGGGTACCTGGATGTCGAGGGTCTTTTCGTCGCCCTTCTTCATCCCGAGGAAGGCTTCGGCGAGGCCTTCGATGAAGAGGGTGCGGCCTTCGCGGAGCGGGAACTCAGCATCGGTATCGCTGACAAACGGTTCGCCTTCGATCTCGGCCACGACGTCGCCGGTGAGGACGTCGTCCCACTGGGCGCCGCGGTCGACCGGGGCCTGCGTGGCGTAGCGCCGCCGGAGGAGCATGAACTGTTCGTTGACCATGTCGTCGGTCACTTCGACGGTCTCGGGCTCGACGCGGATGGACGTGTAGTCGCCAAGGTCGACGCTGGGGCGGACGGGGACGGTCGCCTTGAAGCGGACGGGTTCCAGTTCGAGGATTTCGAGTTCGGGCTGGTCGATAGCGTCGACGTCTTCGGACTCGATGGCTTCGTTGTAGGCATCCGGGACGAGCTTTTCGATGGCTTCGCGGATGAGGCCTTCGCGGCCGACGAGGCGTTCGACCACGGGGCGGGGGGCCTTGCCGGGGCGGAAACCGGGAATCTTCGCCTTGCCGGCGAGGCGTTTGTAGGCCGCATCGAGTGAGCGTTCGAGGCGGTCGGCATCGACTTCAATATCAAGTTGAACGCGGCTCTCAGGGAGCCGTTCGAGGGTTACCTTCACTGGCTGGTCATGATCCTCCGGAGTCGAGTATAGCATTCGCGCCTTTTCAGAAACGGCCGGGGGGGAGGGGTTGTGTGAAGGGTTAGCGGCCGGTGATGCGGGGGTCGACGAGGTCGACGAGGGCGTCTCCGAGGAGATTCCAGGCGAAGAAGAAGAGGATGACCGGAACGGCCGGACCAACCAGGAGATGGGGCGTGTCGTTGAAGGTCCTGACACCGGCGCCATCGGCGATCATCGAGCCGAAGCTGGCGGTGGGCGGGTTCACGCCGAGGCCAAGGAAGCTGAGTGCGACTTCAGTGCCGGCGATGGCGGCCATGCCTCCCGAGAGGCCGACGATGAAGAGCGGCATGACGCCCGGCAAGATGTGACGGGAGACGATGCGCCACGTGGAGGCGCCCATGAGTTCGGCGGCGGTGACGAAGTCCTGTTCGCGGATGGCAAGGGCCTGGCTGCGGACGATGCGGCTGGATCCGACCCAGGCGAAGGGTACCGTGGCGCCGACGATGATGAGGAAAGCGACAAAGGTGCGGGCATCGGAGCCGAGAAAGGAGTTGTCCTGGAGCCAGAAGGAGAGGTCGGCGATGCGCGTTCGGAAGGCGGCCGTGATGGCGAGGATGAGGAAGAGGGTGGGCATGCCGGCAAGGACTTCGCCGACGCGCATGATGAGCGTATCGATCCAGCCGCCCCGGTAGCCGGCGAGGAGCCCCAGGCCAAGGCCGAGGAAGATACCGCCGGTAATGACGACGGCCACGGTGAAGATGATGGTGGTGCGGGCCGCGTAGAAGACTCGCGAAAGGATGTCGCGGCCAAGGGGGTCAGTGCCGAGCCAGTGATCGGCGGAAGGCGGCTGCCGGACGGAGTCGATGGTGCGGTTCTGCTCGTAGGGGTCGTGCGGCGCGACGAGGGGGGCGAGGATGCCGACGCTGTAGAAGATCGCCAGGTAGATGATGGCAGCCATCGCGAGCTTCTTGCGGAGGATCCGGCGCACGATGCGGCGCTTGAGCGACTGCGGGGGGAGGAGTTGGGCGCCGCTGGCATCCATGGTGGTCGTGGCGGCCTGCGTCATGTCATCCCCTCGCGGCCCCGACGCGGACGCGTGGGTCGATGATGGCGTAGGAGACATCGACGAGGATGTTCGCGATGACGAAGAGGGTGGAGCCGAAGAGGACGAGGGCCAGAAGGACATCGAAGTCGGGGGCAAGGACGGACGCCAGCGCTTCCCGGGCGATCCCCGGGATGCCGAAGAACTGTTCGACAAAGAGCGCGCCGGCGGTAATGCCGGGGAGCGAAAGGCCAACCACGGTGACCATGGGGAGCATGGCGTTGCGGGTGATGTGGGTGATGACGACGGTGCGTTCTTTGAGGCCCTTGGCCCGGGCGGTGCGGATGTAGTCTTCGTGCATAACGGAGATGACGGAGGCACGCATGAAGCGGGCGACCCCGGCGACGCCCGGCAGGGACATGATGAGGACGGGAAGGATGGCGTTCGGGCTGGTCACGCCCTCCCAGGCGAGACCGACGAGACCCAGCTTCAAGGCGAGCACGAACTGGGCCACGGGGATGATCACGAACGAGGGGATGGCATCGAGCAGGAGCCAGAAGGAGATGGTGAGGGGATCGAGGAAGGTGCCGCGGGCCAGGGCCGCATAGACGCCGATGGGGATGCCCAGGAAGAACGTGAGGAACAGGGCAATGGCGCCGAGTTTGGAGGACACCTTGATCTTGGGCCAGATGACTTCGCCGACGCGAAAGTCCTGGTGGCGGGTGGAGACGCCGAGGTCGCCTCGGACGAGATTGCTCATGTAGGTGGTGTATTGCTGGAGGAGGGGCTGGTCGTAGCCGTACTTGGCGCGCAGGCGGGCAGCGGCTTCTTCGTCGTAGCGCTGGCCGAGGAGGCTATCGACGGGGTCGCCCGGGGCGAGGCGAAGGATGGAGAAGACGATGAAGGAGACGGCAATCAGGACAGGGATAGCCCAGAGCAGCCGACGAATGACGTAGCCGAGCAGCCCCGGGCCCATAGTCTCCTATTCCGCTTTGGCGTCGATTTCGATGTAGCGGTACTTCGGCACCGACATAGAGATTTCGGGCCAGTTCTTGACGCATGGTTTGACGAGCAGGTGGTCGACGGGCCAGAAGCTGGGGATGATGGCGACGTCGTCGAGGATCATTTGCTCGGCTTCGGCGTAGAGCTGGAATCGCTTGTCCCTGTCTGATTCGATGCGGGCCTGTTCGAGGAGGTCATCGACTTCGGGATTGCTGTAGCGATGTTCGTTTTGCTGGCTGGTGCTGTAGAAGAGCTTGTCGAGGAAGTCTTCGGGGTCGGGGTAATCGGCGATCCAGCCGGCAGAGAACATCTGGAAGGTTCCGCGACGGAGTTCGCGCAGGTAGGCGGAGTATTCGCTTGCCTGGAGTTCGACATCGAGGCCGAGGACTTCCTTCCAGCCTGCCTGGACGGCCGCGAGGATCGTGGGCGGATCACCGCCCTGGCCGGGGTAGGTGAGGATGATGCGCGGCATGCTGTTGGCGTACTTGGATTCGGCCAGGAGTTGCTTGGCACGCTCGGGGTCATAGGGGAGTGTCTTGATGTCTTCGCGGTAGCCCGGCATTTCAGGGGGAAGGATGCCATCGGCGACCCGCTGGGTGTCGTAGAGGAGGACATTGTTGATGCCCTCGCGATCGACGGCCATCGCCATGGCCTGGCGGACCTTGATGTCATCGAAGGGGGCCTTGCTCAGGTTGAACGCGTAGTAGGAAACGGCCATGCGGTTCTGGGGGCGGTAGTCGGGGCTGAGGGGGCTGCTGCCGTTCTTGACGGCATCGAGGTCGATGGCGGGCACTGCGCCGATGTGGATCTCGTCGTTCTGGTAGCGGGTCACGAGCGAGCCGCCGCCGAGTTCGAAGACGACTTCGGACAGCTTGGCGGGGCCGAGATGGTAGCGGTCGTTCCGGACGATGCGAATAAGTTCGGCCGGCTTGAATTCGGCGAGTTTGAAGGGGCCTGTGCCGTTGGGCCGGCGGGTCCAGTTGCGGGGGTCGCTGTCCACCTGCTGGCTGTCGACAACGAAGGCGACCGGGTAGGTCAGTTCGGCGAGGAAGTAGTCGGCCGGGTGGTTGATCTTGATCTCGAGAGTTGTTTCGTCGATGACGCGGATGCCGCTGATGTTGTCGGCCTTGTTCTCGTAGCGGTCGCGAAGCCCGACGATCTCGCTGAGGTAGAGCATGACGGTCGGCGAGTTATTGGCGGGGTTGGCGGCGCGTTCGAAGCTGAACTTGAAGTCCTCGGCAGTGACGCGGCGGTTCGAGTTGTGGAAGACAACATCGTCGCGGAGCTTGAATGTGTAGGTGAGGCCGTCGGGCGAAACAGTCCATTCCTGAGCAATATCGGGAACGACCCCGAGTTCGAGGTCGAGGGTGACGAGGCCACCGAAGATCTCAAGGACGTATTCGGCGGTGCCTTCGTCGCGGACCTGGATCGGGTCCAGGGTGGTTGCGGGGTCGGAGCCGAAGGTTATGAGGCGGTCTCCGGAGCAGATGCCGCCCGAGGTGGTGTTGCGTGGCGTCTCGGTGGGGTTATCGCCGGAGGAGGGAGTGCCATTATCGTCGCCGCCGCCGCCGGCGAAGATGGCGATGGCGATGACGCCTACCGCGAGAATCAGGAAGGCGAC
>DATBWD010000344.1:0-3537 GCA_036515015.1 Tepidiformaceae bacterium | reverse complement strand
GTTCGTCGATGATGCTCTTGACGGTCCGCTTGAGGTCGCCGAAGTCCCAGACCCACGAATCGTCCGTGAGGTCACCTTCCACATCGACGAAGACGTCGTAGTTGTGGCCGTGCAACGGCTCGCAATCATCGTGGAAGGTGGCCATGTGGGCCGCCGCGAAGCGGAGCCTGTTTCTCTCGACGGTTACCCGGCGTGTCACTGTCATGCCGGTGATCTTACGGCACTCGTTTTGCGTGGGGATTTTGCGAGTGGCCGGCGGTTGCCCCAATTCGTGCATTTCGACACAATCCACTGGAGCCCACCACGGCGCCCGAGAGTGAGAATTTCGTGCCGACCATCGTTGTGACCTCCAATTCTCCCGGCGAGGGCAAGACAGGCGTCGCCGCGGCAATCGCCCGCCACTACGCCTACCAGGGTCGCCCGGTCCGGCTGGCCCGGGTGACCGGCGGCGGCCGAGCGCTACAGGACGCGGAGTGGTTCGGGTCCCTCGACTTCGTCCCGGGCTCTCCGGTCTCCAACGTTGTTCCTGCTGACATTCCCGCTCCTGCGGGGGCGGAGGAACTGATAGTGGTGGAGGCGGACGCGGAAGCAGCGTCTGCGCTAGCGGGTGACCGAAAAATTGTACTGGTGGCCCGTGGCTCGGCGCCGGCCGAATTTTCGCCTGGGATTACGCCCGCGGTGGTTGTCGTGACTGCCCTCCCCGGGTCAGCGAATGCCAGTCTGCCTGCCGACGTCTCCGGTGTACCGGTCATTTCCCTGGCCGAGGACCGCACGCTTGCCGGTTTCAGCGTCTCCGAGGCAAAGGAGATGCTGAACGCCGAAGTCCTGGTGGAGGGGGACCCTGGCGACCCGACGTGCGACCACCTCGTGATCGCGCCTATCTCGTCCGATGCGGGGCAGCCGTACTTCCGGCGGTTTCCGACGAAGGCCGTCGTCGTCCGGTTCGACAAGACCGATATGCACCTCGCGGCCATGCAGGCCGACCCCCAGTGCCTCATCCTGACCGGCGGCCGGATGCCCTCGGGTTACCTGTTCGATGCGGCGGGTGCGAAAGGCGTGCCGGTCCTGCTCTCGAGGACGGACACGGAAAATACCGTACTTGCTCTCGAAGACCTCTTCGACAACACGCGCTTCCAGGGCGAACGTAAGCTAGACCGAATGGCGGAACTGCTTGGCCCGACCGCACTCTTCGACACCCTCGGGATCTAGGTCGCTTCCTTGCCGGTCAATCGCCTGATCCACTCGATGTGCTCGTCGTAGTGGTCGGCGGTGTTGCCGAGGATCCAACCCACGATCGGCGCGCCTGAGTCGTCGCCCGGTTCGTCCGGCTGGAAGCTCGAGTAGGTCCTGGTCAGGTCCGAATCCGAGAGGCGGGCGACCGCGGCGATCACTTCCTCGTGCGCTCGGCGGTAGAACGACATCACCTCGTCGAGCGTCCTCCCGGCATGGAGGCGGTGGACCTCGATGTTCACGGCGTCGGGCCCGGCGTCATAGGTTTCGACGCTGACGCCGAGGGCGGCGTGCCTCGGCGTGCCGGCCAGCAGAGCAACCAGCGACTGTTCCCATGCGGCGACGTGGGCGAGGTGGTCCGCCGGCGTCCACCCATCGGGGCCGGGATGCGTCATCGAGGCGGGATCGAGCGCAGAAACCAGGGCGTCCAACTCGGCGCGGCGTTCCCGGATTCGGCTCAGGACTTCGGTGGTGGTTGGGAGGGCTTCCACTGGGAGCGCCTCATCTCACTCGGTGGCGTCTATTACCGGTGCATCGTCCGTGGCGGTGGCTGCAGGAGCGCTTCGCTTCCCACCGCCGAAGGCGTCCGCAGCCTGCCGAACCGGCACGGGCTGTCGCGTGCGTGAGGGTTTGGCGGGCGCGACGACTGCCGGGTGTGGCTGCGGCGCCCGGATGGGACGCGCGCCGACACCTTCGCGGGGTGGCTTCTCCAGCCCGCAGAAGGGGCAGGCCACCCAGGCATAGCTGAGCGGCTTCGCGCACGAGCGGCACGGCTCCTTCAGGCGAGTCCGGCAGGATGGACAGATGAGGAAGTCGTCGTGGATCCGCCTCTTGCAGGTCGGGCAGGCTTTCTGATCTTCGAGTTCCTGCAGGAGCGCTTCCTCTTCGAGCGATCGCTCATACATCTCCGCGATGGTCTGCCGGGGACGGAGGATCAGGTACACCCAGTGGCCCGGCAGGAAGAAGAACAGCACGACGAGGACGGCAACAACCTGGATGATCGGGTCACGAGTTCGCTGGCGAATGTCGCGATAGGCCCAGAACACGAGGGCGACCCAGAGGGCCACCAGATAGATAACCATGATTGTGGCGGCGATTCGCAGGCTGGCTTCCCACGAACCCCCCGGCCAGCTCACCAAATACGTCAACAAGTCACACTTTCCCCCGGTCAACCGCTTGCGGCAGTATACAACAGGCCTCCGTTATGGCCCGCGGCGGGAAATCGCTCAATTACCTTATCAGATGTTAGACTGCGAGCGTGACAAACGCTGATGCCACCGCCTCGATCCTCGATGGCCTGAACGAACCTCAGCGTGCTGCCGTGACGCATGGCGAGGGCCCCGTCCTGATCCTGGCCGGCCCCGGCAGCGGAAAGACTCGCGTCATTACGCACCGCGTCGCCTACCTCGTGCGTGAGCGGCGAGTGGCACCGTGGCGGATCCTGGCGGTGACCTTCACAAACAAGGCGGCGCGGGAAATGCGCGCACGTTCCGCCCATCTCCTCGGGGAGGACGCCGCGAGCCTCCATATGGGCACGTTCCATTCGATGTGCGCGCGGTGGCTCCGGATCGACGGGCGGGCCATCGGGATCAACCCCGACTTCGTCATCTACGACGACGGCGACCAGGTGGCCCTGATGAAGCGCATCCTCGAAGCGCTCTCGGTCGACCCTCGCCGGTTCAGCCCGCGTGCGGTGCTATCGGCCATCTCGAGCGCCAAGAGCGACATGATCGGGCACGAAGAGTACGCGCGGCGGGTCACCGACTACTTCGGCGAGGTCGTGGCCCGCGCCTACGCACGCTACGACGAGGCGCTCAAGGCCGCCGCCGCGCTGGACTTTGACGACCTGCTCAACGAGGCAGTGCGGCTGTTCCGCGAGTCGCCGGAGACGCTCGACAAGTACGCGGGGCGCTACCTCCACGTGCTGGTCGACGAGTTCCAGGACACGAACCCGGCCCAATACGTCCTCGCCCGCCAACTGGCGTCGAAGCATGGGAACATCTGCGTCGTTGGCGACCCCGACCAGAGCATCTACTCGTGGCGCTCGGCCGATATCCGGAACATCCTGAACTTCGGGCGGGACTTCCCGAACTGCACAACCTACCTGCTCGAGCAGAACTACCGCTCGACCCAGCCAATTCTCGATGCCGCCGATGCAGTCATCGCCCGAAACCGGGATCGGAAGCCTCGCAAGCTCTGGACTGAGCGCAGCGGTGGCGACCTGATCAGCCTCTACGACGCGTACAACGACGAAGAAGAAGGCGAGTACGTGGCGCGCGAGATCGAGCGCCTCGTCGCGGCGGGCAG
>DATBWD010000343.1:0-10564 GCA_036515015.1 Tepidiformaceae bacterium | reverse complement strand
ATTGGATCGTTGCCCGCGATCGTCTCACCGAGGCCAGGACCGCAGCCGCCCGCACTGAGCAGAGGGCCGCTGACGCCGCCGCCGCCGAAAACGAAGCACAGGAGCGTCTCGCCGCCGCGCAGGCCGAGTGGCATGGCTGGCTCGCCGAGCGGCAACTTCCCTCCTCCATGGCTCCCGGCACCGTCAAGGAAGTGTTCCACGGCGTCGAAATCGCCCGCGACCGGCTCAAGGCCCTCGATGATCTCCAGCACCGCCTCGATGCGATCCGCAAGGACATCCGCGAGTACGCCGAACCCGCCGTGGCGCTTGCCGTCGCCAATGGAATTCAGGCGAACGCCGCGGACCCGGTGAGCGTCCGGCGGGCCGTCGACGAGCTCATTCGCCGCCTCGAAGCGGCCCAAAAGGCCGAAGCGGAACTCGAGCAGGCTCGTCAGCGCCTCGATGAGGCCGTCACAGACTGCGAAAACCGCACTCGCACCGCCGAAACAGCGGAGGCCGAATTCGCCGCGCTGCTGAAGCTCGGTTCCGCCTCAGACGCCGAAGAGTTTCGCCGCAACGCCCAGTTGCACGAGGACCGAAAGACCGTTGCCTCCCAGCTCGATGAATGCGAGCAACGGTTGCGGCGCGTCGCCGGCGGGGCCGATGCCTTCGAATCCCTGATCTCAGAGCTGAGGAACACCGACCGGGCATCGCTCGACTCTGAGTGCCACGAGCTTAACGGCCGGATGACGGAACTTCAGGAACGACGCGACGACCTGAGCCAGGAACACGGCCACATCACCAGCGAGATCGAGGGGCTCACCAGCGAAGAGGAAACCTCCGCGCTCCGCACCCGCCGCGAAGTGCTGAAGGGTCGCCTCGAAGACGCCGCCCGTGAGTGGTCGGTCGCGACCCTTGCCCGCTCGCTGATGGAGAGAGCCCGCAAGGAGTACGAGCGTGAGCGTCAGCCGGGTGTGATCAAGCACGCCGGGGGCTTCTTCAACACCATCACCGGCGGGCGGTACAGCGATCTCATGTCCCCGCTCGGGTCGGAGAAGCTTACCGTCGCCGACCGCGATGGGGCCCGCAAGGAACCCGGGCAGCTATCGCGCGGTACGCAGGAGCAGCTCTACCTGGCCCTCCGCTTCGGGCTCATCCGGCAGTTCGGGGAGCAGGCCTGCCGCCTGCCCGTCATCGTCGACGAAGTCCTGGTCAACTTCGACCCCGAGCGCCAACGGCGGGCGGCGGAGGGCTTTGCCGAACTGGCGCACTCGAACCAGGTGCTGGTCTTCACGTGCCATCCCGCGATGGTCGAACTCTTCACCGGCGCATGTGCGGACGCACAGGTGATCAACCTGGAGGAAGTGGCCGGCCGTCCGCCGGCCGCCAACGGGGCCCTGGCGCTGGCCTGAAGGCCGCCGTCTACCGCTGGAGCCGGAACTTCACCCCGAACGACGGCGACGCTACCGGGCTGGCCGGGCGCTTCTTACGCCCTCGCCCGCGGAACAGCTGCCCGACCGCCGACCAGAACATCCGCCACAGTTCCCCGGGGGTAACGCTCGGTGGCCTGCCCACAAACATGCTTTCCTGGCCGGGCCGCGGGCCGCGGGCCTCTTCCAGCCGCTCGTAGGCCTTCAGCAGTGTGCGCCGTCGCTCCATGCGGTCGGCGCGCAGCCGGGCGCCCTCGACTACCGGCGCCTCCGAGGGCGCCTGGAGCACCCGCCCGTCCTGCGCGAGCAGCCAGCGGTCGCGCATCGTCTCCGGGAGGACGAACCGGGTCGTGTCAATCTCCGTGAAGGTCGCGCTGGCCTTCCGGATCTGTTCGACCCCCTCCTGGTAGCCCCTCGCCATGTACCCGCTCTTCAGGTGCACCGTGTGCAGCTTGATACCCCGCGGCACATGCGGGACCGAGTAGGACTCGCAGTCGGACACCAGCAGAAGCTCCGTTGGCGATGCGTCGAACGCCTCGCGCCGCACGCCCACTTCGTCGAGCGCGTTGATGTCGCCGATGGCCGCCGCGACCGTCCCCCGGATGTCGGTCGAACCGTCGGGTGTGAGCCGCAGGATGCGCAGGGCTACTTCCCGGAACTCCTGGAGCGAAAGGCAATCCGTCCTCGGATGCACGGTGTTCGCGAACGTGCGGAAGTACACACGCGACTGCTCTTCGCACGCCACCATCAGGTAGGCCAGCATGATTGCCTTCGCCATGACCATCTTGTTGTCGTCGCGCATGGAGTTCGACACGTCTAGCAGGGCGTAGACCCGCTGGCGTCGCTGGCGGTTGAGGTGGCCGGTGGGCGTTCGTTCCTCGATGATTTCGTCCCATTCCTCGACGGCGGGGCCCGGCTCGATGTTGTAGACACCGTTGATGCCGTCGCTCATCAACTGGAACTCGAACACCTCCCGCGAGATCGTCCGCAACAGGAGGTCTGGCATGGTTGCCTGCGGCAGGTCGCTGATGTTCCGGAGCGGCTGGACCCGGGTGTCGCCGGTTACCGGGTACACGATGCGCCGCTTGCGCTCCACGCGCGTCGTCGTGGTGTGCGTTGGCACAGCCGGCGCGAGCAACCGGCGAAGGTCCTCGGAAAGCTGCACGCCCGGCAGCGGGTTCCCCTCCATCAGGTTTCGGGCGACATTCAAAATCTGCAGCCACTCCGAAGGTAGCTGGTCGACCGCCGCTTCGAGACAGTCGAGGATCCGCCACGACCGATAGAGACGCTCGAGGTCCTTCCCTACCGCCACGCTCGCGGGCGCCGGCTCAGCTGACACCTGAATGCTCCAGTACGTCTTCCAGGATCTCTTCCCGCAGCGCATTCAGGCGCGGGTTCGTGATGTTCTTCCCACTGAGAGCGTCGACGAAGGTCTGGTGCGTTACTTCGTTCCAGTTCGACTTGCCGATTAGCGTCAGGAAGAACCGCATCATGCGCCCGTGGGACTGCTGGGCCTCCAGCGGCGTGCCGTGGAGGAACCACGCGTACGTTTGCGCGATGGTGGTCAGTTCCTGGATCGTCTGCAGGTCGCTTTCGCCAAAGCCCTGCAACGTCGATTGCAGTGCCTCCGCGAAGATGTCCTGGCCGGGGTCGTGCAGGGCCCGGTCGTTTCCGGGGATGGTCGTGAGCACGAACCGCAGAGCCTGCAGGTCCGACCGTGTTACACGGTTCCGGTGGTGCAGCAACGCCGAGGCGTTGAGCGCGTCACGGCTCACGGCCTTGGTCCTGGGGCTGACGTATCCCTCGACCGGCGAACGCAGCCCGTTCTGGCCCTCGCGCGCCATCGACTTGACCGCCGCGAGTTGGATGTACGTTTCGATGACTTCGTTCTTCAGGAAGAGGATGTCGTGGGGCGCTTCGATGGCCCCATCCGAGTCGTTACTGGTCACGATGTCGCTCAGTTCCTGAAGTACATCGAGAGGTATGGGGTGCTCGGGAGGCTGCGGCTTCCCATGGTGCTTGGCATAGGCCAGGTCGATCAGGATGTCGTTCAGGGCGTCGCCTTGCGGGTCGATCGATGCCTTGAACATGAACCGGTCCAGGATCGGCTCGGAGATCGACGAGTATTTCAGGTGGTTCGTCATCGCCAGGGCCGAGTGCAGGCGAGCATCTTCCTGCTGCTCACCCTGCGCGAACCGCCGCTCGTTGAGGATCCCGAGGATCGCCTCGAGCACGACGTCGTTCGCGTTCATGAACTCGTCGAGGTAAGCGAAGTCGGCCGTGACCAGCGAGTGCGTGGTGTTGTGCCAGAGTTTGCCTTCGTGGAACAGCTTCAGGTCCAGCCCGCCCAGGACCGTCTCGAGGCGCGTCCCCTGGGAGAACTGCGCCTTGAAGATCGAACCTTCGAAATGGCTAAAGACCGTTTCGCCGTAAAGCGACTTCCCCGTGCCGGCGCGTGAAATCAGCAACTGGTGGCGCCGCGAAAGCAACGCGAGCGCGGTCTGCTGGAGCAATTGCGTGCGCCCCGGGACCGACTCGGCGACGTCGAGCAGCGCGCCCTTGAACATCTCCACTGCATGGGGCACATCGGGTCGCCGGCCATCGAAGACGGGCGGCCGCCGGTCCGCAGGTGCGAGCAGGTTCGCCGCGTCGCGCACGAAGTCCGACCACCTTTCCCGCTGCCGGGGCAGCTCAGGTGGCCATACGATACAACAATTAGATACCAGAATTCAGCTATCTCTATGTATGAATACGGACTGGGCCCAGAAACTAGAAAAGCCCGCCAACGAAAAGGCCCGCACCGGCCGCGGCTGCCCCGGCCACCAGGCTGCCCCCCGCGTTCAGGATCGCCACCCGGCGCTGCCCTGCCTGCGCCGACTGCAGCGTCTCGTACATCCACGTTGAGAACGTCGTGTACGAACCGAGAAAGCCTGTCGTGATGGCGGCCTTCGAGATCCCCGCCAGTTCATCGAACGGCGCCAGCCCGGTCAGCAACCCCAGGGCGAAAGCCCCGGTGATGTTGATGACGAACGTCCCCCACGGGAACGTGGCCTCGCGACGGAAGGTGATGTACCAGTCGAGGCAATAGCGCGAGGCCGCGCCGAGGCCCCCCGCCAGCGCGATGGCCAGCACCGTCATACAGCAACCCGCCGGGGCGCCATCTGTCCGAGCCGAATGCCCAGGAGCGCCGCCAGCAACCCCACTACGAGACTGGCGACGGCGTAGGCGATCGAGATGCCGAGGTAGCCGTCGTCGATGAGGTCCGCAATCTCGACGGCGAACGTCGAGAAGGTGGTGAAGGCTCCCAGCATGCCCGTTGCCAGCAGCGGCCGCGGTTCGAAGCGCCAGCGCCAGCCGCGCAGTACCAGCGTCAGCAAGAGCCCCAGCACGAACGCCCCGGCGATGTTCTCCATGAAGGTCGTCCGCGGAAACTCGCCCGGTGTGTTCGGATATCCCACAAGGATGCCGTAACGGGCGGCCGCCCCGGCCATGCCTCCGGCGAACACGGCGAGGATGTGTCGCGGCGCAGGCAGATGGGGGCGCGGCTTCATGAGCGGTCGAAAACTCCAGCGTAAGGATTGCGCCATTGGCAGGCTTCTGTTTCCCGAATGGAGAATCGGTTAACACCGTGCAAAGCGCCGTCCCGCACGCTGGGTACAGGAAAGCGCTACATAAGGAGTATCGTATGGCCCCTCGAGTGAAGATCCTCGGGATCGCAGGCAGCCTGCGCGAACAGTCCTTCAACAAGTCTACTCTGAAGGCGGCTCAGCAACTCGCACCGGAAGAGGCTCATGTCGAGATATTCGACCGCCTCGGCGAAATCCCGCCCTTCAACCAGGATGATGAAGCCAACCCGCCCGAGGTCGTCACCGACCTCAAGGCCCGGATCCGGGAATCCGATGCCATTCTCTTCGTCACTCCCGAATACAACTACTCGGTTCCCGGCGTGCTCAAGAACGCGATTGACTGGGCCTCGCGCCCCTACGGTGACAACGCCTGGGACGGAAAACCGGTTGCCGTGATGGGCGCCTCCGTCGGCATGCTTGGCACCGCCCGCGCCCAGTACCACCTCCGGCAGTCGTTCATCTTCCTCAACATGCATCCCGTCAACGGCCCGGAAGTCATGATCCCGAACGCCGGCGAGCGCTTCGACCGCAATGGCGAACTTGTTGACGACACCTCCCGGGAACTCATCGGCAAGCTTCTCGACAACCTCGTCGGCTGGACCCGCCGCCTCAACCCGGCCGCCTGAACCAGCGCCATCGAGCCGCCTTTCCCCTCGAGTGCCCCCGGATCCCGCCCCCGGGGCACCACCTGTTTTTGTCCCAGGTCGTCTGCGCCACGTGGCCCCCGTGCCGCGCACCGCGTATTCTCGGGGTACCAACTCGCCGGAGCACCCCGTGGACTACGAACAGATCCTCTTCGAACAGCGCGGCCGGGTCGCGATCATTACTCTCAATCGCCCTGAAAAGCTGAATGCCTGGACTCCCACCATGATGGCCGAAATGCGCAAGGCCATGACCAGCGCCTCCGACTCGGCCGGGGCTATCGTCATCACCGGTTCGGGCCGAGCCTTCTGCGCCGGCGCCGATATCAGCGCCGTCTTCGCAAAGAACGTCGAAGCCGCCGACTCCGGCGGCCAGCGCGACGACGGGGAGGCCGCCGGCGCCAGCGACTGGGTCTCCTTCCTTCGGACGCTACCTCGCCCCACTATCGCCGCCGTGAACGGCACGGCCGTCGGCATCGGCGTCACCCAGATCCTCCCCGCCGACATCCGTATCGCCGGCGAAGACGCGAAGTTCGGCATGTTCTTCGTGAAGATGGGCCTCGTCCCCGAACTCGCCAGTTCCGCCCTGCTGCCCCAGATGGTCGGGCAGGCCCGTGCCCTCGAATGGTGCCTCACCGGGCGCATGATCTCAGCGGCCGAGGCCCGCGACGCCGGTCTCGTCTCCGAAGTCGTGCCCAACGAAAGACTCCTCGACCGCGCCGTGGAACTGGGCGAACAACTCGCCGCCCAGTCTTCGTTTGCAATGACGAAGATCAGGCAACTGCTGGTGGACAATACCAACGAGACCAGCGTGGAGACTGCCATGCGGCGCGAGGGCGAAGCGCTCAGTGCCGCCTACCGGTCCTGGGAACACAAGGAAGCTATCGACGCCTTCCTCGGCAAGCGCGCCCCGGACTTCCAGAAGCAGCCCCCAACCAGGGTCGAGTAACGAACGGCGGGCCGGGAAAGTTCCTTCCCGGCCCCGGCTGGCGCCAGTGGGAGACCAGATGGACTTCGCATTCAGCGACGAAGACCGCGAGTTCCGCGCGTCGCTTCGCACCTTTCTCGAATCACACGCCCACCTCGACCGCGAGGCGGTCCCGGCCGCGATGGCCAGCACCGGCTGGCTGACCGTCGCCTGGCCGCGAGAGTATGGCGGGGGCGGCGCCAACCAAATCAGGCAGGTCATTGTCAAAGAGGAACTGTTTCGTGCCGGCGTCCAGGTCGACGGCGTCGGCCTCAACATGCTGGGGCCGGGGCTCATGGTCCACGGCAGCGAAGAATTGAAGCGCGAACACCTGCCGCGCATCGCCCGGGCCGAGGTGCGCTGGTGCCAGGGATTCTCCGAACCCAATGCCGGCTCCGACCTCGCCTCGCTCCAGACTCGTGCCGTTCGCGACGGCGATGACTTCGTCATCAACGGCTCGAAGATCTGGACGTCCGAAGCCCACCGTGCCCAGTGGATGCACCTGCTCGTCCGCACCGACCCCGACGCACCCAAGCATCGCGGTATCAGCTACTTCATCCTCGACATGAACTCGCCCGGGATCGAAATCCGCCCGCTCATCCAGATAACCCGGCTCCACGCCTTCAACGAAGTCTTTTTCGATAACGTGCGTGTCCCCGCCCGCAACATGATCGGCGAACTCAACCGCGGCTGGTATGCCGCGACCACGACCCTCGACTTCGAACGCTCCGGCGTCGAGCGCAACCTCTTCGCCGAAACCGACCTGCAGCGGACTATCGAAGCGTTCCGGGGTGATGAGAGCTACGAACCCGGGCGTCGTGCCCACCTCCGCCTCGGCCTGGCGGCACTGAGCATCGAAGTGGAAGTCGGGCGCTGGTTCGCCCGTCGGGTCGCCTGGCTCCAGTCGAATGGCGTCATCCCGAACTACGAGGCCTCCATCTCCAAGACGTTCAACTCCGATGTCGGCCAGCGCGTCACCAACTTCGGGATGAACTGTTTCGGCCTTCGCGGCCTGGAGTGGAACGAGACGGGCTTCCTCGCGGGCATGCTGCCCTACCGCTACCTCGACTCCCAGCGCATGACCATCAGCCAGGGCACCAACGAAGTCCAGCGCAACATCATCGCTACCCGCGGCCTTGGCCTCCCCCGCGACTAACGCCTCGGCATCGCCGTCGTGGGGCTCGCCGCCAGGGCGTCCTCGCGGCCTCCCGTCTGTGCCAGAATGAAGCTGGCAGGCCCCGGCCGAACCACCCCGTCAGGAGGCCCATGATGCCGTTACAGTCCCTCAACCCGGCCACCGGCGAGGTGGAAGCGACCTTCGCAGAACACTCGGGCGAGCAGGTCGAACGGGCTCTCGCGGCTTCGGTCGATGCCTTCGAACGCTGGCGCCGGACGCCGTTTGCCGAGCGCGCCACCCACATGCGCGAAGCCGCCCGCTACCTGCGCTCCCAGCGGGATCGTTTCGCTGGCCTCATGACCTCCGAAATGGGCAAGCCCATCCGCCAGTCGGAAGCCGAAGTCGAAAAGTGCGCGTGGTGCTGCGACTTTTACGCCGAAAACGCCGAGGCGTTTCTCCGCGATCTCGACGCGCCGAGTTCCGCGACCGAAAGCTACGTTGCCTTCGACCCGCTCGGGCCCGTCCTGGCCGTGATGCCCTGGAACTTCCCCTTCTGGCAGGTCTTCCGCTTCGCCGCCCCGGCGCTCATGGCCGGCAACACCGGCATCCTCAAGCACGCGTCCAACGTCCCCGCCTGCTCACTCGCCATCGAGGAGGTCTTCAGGGAAGCCGGGTTCCCGGCCGGGGTGTTCCAGTCGGCACTCGTTTCGAGCGGCCGGGTCGCCCGGATGATCGAGGACGACCGCATCCGCGCGGTCACGCTCACCGGCAGCGACATCGCGGGTGCGAAGGTTGCCGAGGCGGCCGGCCGGGTCCTCAAGAAGACTGTCCTCGAACTTGGGGGATCGGACCCGTTCATCGTCCTCGCCGACGCCGACCTCGAGGCGGCCGTTTCCACCGCCGTGAACGCGCGCTATCAGAACACCGGCCAGAGTTGCATCGCCGCCAAGCGGTTCATCGTCGAAGAGTCGGTCGCCGACGACTTCACTGCCCGGTTCGTCGAGGCCGCCGGCCGGCTTCGAATTGGCAACCCCGCCGACCGCGATACGGACGTCGGCCCCCTCGCCCGAGATGACCTTCGCGACGACCTGGAGGACCAGATCCGCCGCTCTGTGGAGATGGGGGCGGTCGTCGCCTCCGGGGGCCACCGCCTGGAGGGCAAGGGCTACTTCTATGCCCCCACCGTGGTGACCGGCGCCACCCCGGGAATGCCCGTGTTCTCCGAAGAAACCTTTGGCCCGGTTGCTGCAATCGTGCGCGCGAGGGACGCCGCCCATGCCGTCGAACTCGCGAACCAATCCCAATTCGGCCTCGGTGCGGCGCTCTGGACGCGCGATCTCGAGACAGCCCGGCGCCTCGCGCGCGACATCGAAGCGGGGGCGGTGTTTATCAACGGGATGGTCGCTTCCGATCCCCGCCTGCCCTTCGGCGGCATCAAGCGAAGCGGCTACGGGCGCGAACTCGGAGAGTTCGGCATCAAGGAGTTCGTGAACATCAAGACCGTCTGGATTGGCCCGGCGCAGACCGGGGTCGCGACGCCGCCGAAGGCCGAGTAACGGTTCGGCGGCTGTTATCCGTGGGCGCCGGGGTCTGCCTTCGATGATTTGCTGGCAGCCGCGAGGATACGTGGCGCCGCGTGGTGGTCGGGGCCCATCCCCTGCACTGGCACCTCGGCGATAACGCGCGTCCCGGCACGGAGGTCCGACTGGATCTCGCAACGCCCCCCCACCTGTCGCGCACGCTCCTGCATTCCCAGCAGCCCGAGCCGGCCCTCGTTAACGAGCGCCGGCAGCGCTGGCACTTTGAACCCGCGGCCGTTGTCGACGACTGAGAGACGGACCGACTCAGCGCCGAAGGCAAGCGTCACCGACATTCCCGTCGCCTTCGAATGACGCTGCACGTTCCGTATTGACTCCTGGACGATGCGGAAGAGGGCAACCTCCGTCGCCGAGTCAAGCCGCTTCACCGTGCCCGTGACCCGGAAGCGGACCCGGATCTCGCCGCGTTCGCGCAACTCCATAAGCAGTCGCTTCAGCGCGGGGACCAGCCCCAGGTCTTCCAGCATGAGGGGCCGCAGGTCGCGGCTGAACCGGCGCAGTTCGTCGGCCATGTTTTCCGCAGTGGTCCTTGCCTCGCTCAGTTCGTGCAGGATCCGTTCGGAATTGCCCCCTTCGAGTGCGTCGGTAGCGGCGTCGAGCCGGCGACAGACCAGGATCGACGATTGGACACTCACATCGTGCAGCTCCTGTGCGATCCGCTGACGTTCCCGTTCCTGCGCCTTCACCACTTCCTGGGCGTAGTGCTGGAAGCTGTGGCGGTCGGTCACATCCCGCAGCAGCACCTGGGTGAGGAGGCTGGCCCCGGACTGCACGTCCGTAAGGCGAGGTTCCACCCACACCTCCATCCCGTCCGGGCGGCGAATGGCAACATCTGCGGCGTCGACGCCCTGGCGCAGGCTACGGATCGCCTCCCCCGCCTGCTGGCCCAGGACCTCGGAGACGGGCTTGTTCAGTGGGTCTCCGTGCTCTTCACGCATGAGCGCGAGGGCCGCGGCGTTGGCTTCCCGGATCGTGCCCGATGCGTCCAGCAGGAGGATCGCTTCACCGGCGCCATCGAACAGCGAACGGTACTTGAACTCCGAAGCCCGTCGTTCATGCTCGGCCGCTTCGGCCGTCCGCCGCGCCATTTGCTCCTTTTCCATTCTCTGCGCCACAACCGTGCCGAGGAAAAGCATCACGCTCACCTGGAAGGTCTCACCAAGGGCCTCCATTCCGTCGTGCAACAGGACGATGTTTGGCAGGGTG
>DATBWD010000342.1:0-4370 GCA_036515015.1 Tepidiformaceae bacterium | reverse complement strand
CCTCGCCCGCTTCGGCGCCGAGATCTTCCGCGCATCCCCCCGCCAGGCCGACCTCCTCATTGTTCCCGGTACCGTCACCTGGAAAATGGCCCCCGCCGTCCGTCGCATCTGGCTCCAGATGCCCGAACCCAAGTGGGCCATTGCCATGGGCGGGTGCGCCATCATGGGCGGCCCCTTCGCCTATGCCTATAGCGTCACCCCGGGCGTCAACACGCTCCTCCCGGTCGATGTCTATGTGCCCGGCTGCCCGCCGCGCCCCGAGTCGCTCCTCACCGGGTTGATGCTCCTCCAGGACAAGATCAAGCAGGACACCATCGGCAAGCAGTGGCAGCGCCGCGACGTCGAGCCCCAGTTCCATCGCTACCTCCCCGAGGGCGACCCCATCCGCAAGGAACTCGAATCCCTCTTCCCGCCCTACGTGGCCTACGACACCCCCTACACCGGGGAGGCGTTCCCGTCCTGATCCCCCTCGTTCGCAATACTGAGGCGGTATAACCTCCTCCTTCATTGTCCAATTCACCCCAGGAGTACCCCGTGGCAAAGGCACAATGGTCCGATGTAGAAGCGCTCGTGAAGGACTGGTTCGACCAGGGTCTCCAGCCCGATCGTGGCGACCTCGTCGACCTCGCCTACCAGCAGAACGCCAGCGACGATGTGATCGACGCCCTCGATACGCTCGGACCGCGGCCCGTCCAATCCATCGAGTCCCTGAAGCAGCAACTCCAGGACAACGGCGCTCTCGCCTGAAGCCATGCTCCGGCTGCGGACGCCCCGGAGCCCCCGCACCATCCTCCGCCTCGACGCGCTCTTCGACTTCGTCGTCGCACTGGTGCTCCTCGCCGGCCCCGTCGACCGGCTCTACGACTTCTTCTCGCTCCCTGGAGACACCCCGGCGATAGTCGGCCGGCTGCTTTCGCTCCCCTTATTCGCTTTCGCCGCCGTCCTCTGGCTCGCGCCCCGCAATGTCCGGCTGGAAGTCCCCATCGCCCTCGCTGCCGCCATCGCCAACGGCGTCACAGTCCCGCTCATACTCATTTGGATGCTCACCGGCGGCTCCGATATGAGCCCAGCCGGCTTCGTCGTCGCGATAGTCGTGTCGCTGGTGCTGGCCGCCTTCTCGTCGCTCGAACTCGAAATCGTCCGGGAGACCGGCGTCAGACCTCGTCCGCGGGCAGACCGGTCCTGAACACGCGCTCCAGTCGTTGGCTTCCCGGCTCCCATCGCCATGCGTCCGGGAACGCCAGTTGCCGCCAGAAGCTCACTACCTCCACCTCCGCCATCGCGGCCAGGTACAGCGCTAGCGCCAGGCCATGGCTCACCACGACCACGTCGCCCTCGCCCCCACGCTCGAGCCGCTCCGCCACCGCCTCTCCCATCCGCCGTGCGGCAGACTCCTGTGGCTCCCACCCCGGTTCTGACCCGGTCGCAAGATAGCGCTCGGCTACTGCCCGGTAGTCCTCGTCCCAAATCTCGGGCCGGTCCACCTCGCCCAAACGAGGGTCCACCTCCACCTTCAACCCCCGCCGCAGCCCGATAATCGTCGCCGTGTCGCGCGCTTTCTTCTCCTCGCTCGTCAGGACGCTCGCAGCGAGGCCGGCGGGAAGTGCATGCGCGAGGAGCACACAGTCCTCTCGGGCTGCTTCGCTCAGCGGCCAGAGCGACCGTGCCAGTCCGCGTGTGACTTCCGGCATCGCGTGCCGGACGAAGATGACGCCCCGCCCCTCGCTCACGCCCGCGCGACGAACGACTGGATCTCGTCGTAGACCCGCCACATCTCCTTGTCCCAGTCCAGGGGCATCGCCGGGGGCGCGATGACCGTCCCCACGAACGCCTCCACCACCTCCGGGTGGTCATCGATGACGTAGTCCGGGACCACCGGGATGCCCAGTTCGCTCAATCGCTCGCGGTGGTTGTAGAGCGGCTTCCAGAAGCAGTCGATCACATGCTCATGCAGTTCGAACCGCTTCACCACTTCCCAGCGCGGCCCCAGTCCGCTCCACAGGTAGAGCGTGTGACCTTCCTCGCGCAGTCGTGTGAAAACCTCGTGGACACCTGGCCGTAGCTTCACGTCCCACGTGATCAGCGTGTAGTCCACGTCGAAGAAAATGTTCACGCCCCAAGCATTATCGTTGCACCCGTCCACGGCAAGCCCAGTGGCCCTACTGGTTCCCCGGATCCCCTGGCCGCAACGGATTCGTGAAGCGCCGGCCGATGTCGCTGAGGTCCCCGGTCAAGTCATCCCCCTCCGGCTTCTTGCCATCCTCGACCCAGGCCAGGAGGTCGCCGTACGCCGTCCGCAGTTCCTCCGCGCTGAATTTGCAGTGCCCCGCGGCCCGGATTGCCCGCTCGACGAACAGGTCGCCGGCGCCCGCCTGGTCTACCTTCCGGCGATAACTCTGCATGTGCGAGATCGGCACGAACAGGTCGCCCGTGTTGTGCAGCGCCAGCAGCGGCGTCGCTATCCGCCCGCTCGTCGGCACGGCGTCGGGATGCGTCTCGGCGTCACGGGCCGATGGGTTCGCCGCCAGCCGCTCCACCCCTTCGTTGATCGTCTCACTGTCGATTCCCAGACCGTCGGCCACTTCGTACGTCACGCCCTCATTGGTCGCTGCGGCGCCGGTCACCGTCTGTCGATTGGGGTCCGCCAGCAGCAGTCCGAAGTTCACCGCGAACTGCTCCCGGAATCCCTCGTTGAAGAACGGCCTCGGCCCGCCTGTCAGGTTCTGCATCACGTTCCGAAACTGCAGCCCTTGCGCCGTCGGCTCCTCCACCGATCCTAGGGCCGGAGAAATCCGCGTCAGCAGCACCACCGAGGCCGCGTTCGCCCCCCGCCCAACAGGCACATCCACGCCCGCCAGGAAACTCGCCACCGCCGCCCACGACACCAGGTAGTCCTGTTGCTCCTGCCCGCCCAGTGTCCCGCAGATCGAAAGCGCGCCGTCGAACTCGTCGGGGTAGTATTCCAGCGCCAGCGCCACCACATGCCCGCCCATCGACACCCCGCCGATGTATGTGCGCTTCACCTCTCCGTACTCGGCTTCAAAGTGCTCCTTGAGCGCCAGTGTGTCGTCTACGCCGATGCCCGGCGCATAGCCGTTTTCGCTGTACGAACTCGCCGCCCACGCCGCGCCACTTTCGATGATCGCCTGCCGCAGGGCCGAGGGCGGGCTCGAAACCGTCAACTCCGGCCCGAACCCCCGGAACCCGTGCGCCCACAGCACGAGGTCGCCGTTCCACTCCTCGGGCACCTCGATCCGGTAGCCCGCCTTGCCGATGACCCCGAACTCCGCCCGTGCCCCCGGCAGCGCCTCGAAATCGGGGGCTATCGTCCTCGTCTCGATGCCTGTGTATGTCCCCAGCCGGTCGGGTCGTGCCGGCGCCTCGACCGGTGCCTGGGCGACGGTCGCCGCACCTTCGGGCGGTAACGCCTCGTCCTCCGCTCCGCACGAGGCGACGAGGACCGCAACGGCCAGCGCAACGACGAACGAAATTCGACCCTTCACGACAGCCGAGTGTATAGCACAGTTCCCGGCCACTCCGTCAGCTTCCTGTAAAGTGGCCACCGCTCGCTTGCCCGTTCAGGTCCCGCCCCGCGTTCACAATCGCCTCCATCATGTCGTCCGGTTCCCGAAACCCGAACCTCCGGTAGAGAGACCGGCTCTGTTCCGTCGGCCACAGGAACGCAGAATCGATCCCGTTGTCCCGGCACCAGCCCATTGCCGCCTCCATCAGCAGCAGCCCCGCTCCCGCCCCTCGACTCCCCGGCTCGACGTACACGTTCGTGATGTAGGCATGCCGCTCTTGTTCGACAACCGGGTTCGGCACCTTCTCGACCACCTGCAGCCACAGGTGCCCTCGGATCGCCCCCGCCTCCTCCACGACCCAGCAGCGCCAGGAAGCCCCGGCCGCCATCCGCGCCGCCATCCACTCCGTGCACCTCGGCAGGAATGCCTCGCGTGCCTCCGTTATAGTGCCGATGCTCGCCCGGAACTCGTACCGGAGTGCCGCCAGCGCCGGCGCGTCTCTCGCTGTGGCCTCCCGAACCTCGATCCCCATGGCGGCGAGTATAGCCACCTGTGCTCGGCGGTTCAGGGTTGGTATCGTCCATGGAATCGCCTCGCCGCCCGCGCTAACCTAGCGCCAGAGGAACCCGCGATGACCGCCGAAGCCATCGAACAGCCCGTCATCCCCGGCGACGGGCTCGTGCTGCGCCCGTGGGACGAAGAACTGGTCAAACAGCTTGCCGCCTGGGGCGAACGCGGATTCCCCTACAACGCCTTCGACCTCGGCTACCTCCGCGACGACTATCGCGCCCGCGCCATGCTCTCCTGGGTCCGCGATGACCACACCCACCGTCACTTCATTGCCTG
>DATBWD010000341.1:0-3310 GCA_036515015.1 Tepidiformaceae bacterium | reverse complement strand
CCCTCCATAGCGGGCAGGACGGCTGATTCGAAGTACTCCTTCTCGGGCTGTTCGTTGACTTTGATGAGCATGCGAAGCGGCAGGCCGGCGCGCTTCGCGATCTCGACGGCTTCGACGGGCCCCTTCTCCGGCGATATGCGGCCGACAAACAGCAGGTAGTCGCCATGCTGTTCGGAAAACGGGTAGCGGGCGACGTCGATGCCGTTGTGAATGACCTCGACGGTGCAGTTTGGGGGCAGGGTCGACGCCTGGTGGTGGCTGATGGCGACGAAGTGGACCCGGGGACCAAGGTCACGGTAGAGGGCGTACATCCGTTCCGTGGCCGGCCCGTGGACGGTATGAACGACGGGTACGGGCAAGGTCGCTCCAGCGAGCAGGCCAAGGGACGTGTGGTCGTGGATGATGTCGAACTCTCGCCAGCGATCGTAGGCCTGGACAAGGTGTCGCAGTTCCACAATCGGGTCGCCGATCTCGGCGGAGGGAGCGATGTCGAAGGTGCAGTGGAACCTTGCGGCGGTGCGGGAACCGCCGGAGGCGAACAGGGTGACATCGTGGCCACAATCGACCAGGCCTTCGGTCAGCAGGCTGACGACCCATTCGGCCCCGCCGTAGCCAGTGGGGGGAACTGCAAACCAGGGCGGGGCGACCTGGGCGATTCGAAGCCGGTCCATGGGAGCACAACACCTCTTCCACACGTCATCAGCGGTGGCCAAGCTGGCCCCCGCTGCCGGTAGCGTGGCCGACCGGCCCGCAAGGAAACACACGTCCCGGGGTTCGATCCATAACGAAATCATCGCGAGTTGTTCTTGTGTCGCGGAGCGGGGTGCTCCGGCGGAGGTTTCCCGCAGACAGGTCTCTCCTAGCGAGGGCGCGCGGTAGGATCCGATGCGAATGTCGATTGCGTACGGCGGCATCGTCGCCTTCTTCTTTCGGGGGCTCAACCTCTTCACGGCCCTCCTGCTGATGGTGGTGACATCGAATCAGCTGGGGGTGGCGGGGCGGGGGACGTTCGCGCTCGGAATCATCGTGGTGGGCATCATCGCGAACGCGACGGGGGGGATGACCGCCTCGGCCGCGTACCAGGTTTCGAACCAGAAGAAGGAGGCAGGGACGGTCCTGCTGAACGGCGGGGTGCTGGCAGGAGGGATCGCGTTCCTATGCCTCGGGGGCGGGCTGCTCGGATGGGCAGTCCTCGAGGGGCAGGCGGCCGAGATCGCGTTGCCGGTAGGGGCCAGCGCCGCAGCGGTTATCCTGACAAGCCTGCTCTCGGGGACGTTCCTCGGCTCGGAGCGATTTCTGCGCTACAACCTTGCGCTTTTCGGGCCACCGGCGCTGTCGCTGGCGTCGATCAGTTTTACCGTCTTCGTGCTGGATGAGCGGAGCGCACAGGCGGCGCTGGTCGCACATGCGACCGGCCAGTGGATTGCGTTCGCCCTGTTGTTCGCGAGTGCCAGCCCGTCGTTACGAGAGGCCCGGCTCGACCCGGCGCTTTCACGGGCCATGGGGACGTTCGGGATCCTCGTGGGTGTGACGGGGGTTATTAGTTTCTTGAACTACCGGGCCGACACTTTCGTGGTCGAGTACTTCGAGGGACGCGCGGGGGTGGGCCTGTATTCGAACGCGGTGTTGATGGCGGAGGCACTCTGGCAGGTGAGTGCCGCACTGGTTGTGGCATCGTATGCGCGCGTGGCCGGACTCGAGCGGCAGGCAGCGATCGCGCTGACGACGCGCATCATGCGGCACACGCTGGTGTTGCTGGGAGCCGTCGGGATCGTGCTGTTCGCGCTGGCGGACGTCGTGTTCATGGTGTTACGGCCGGAGTATGCGGCGGGTGCGACGGCACTACGGATACTGATACCGGGGACGCTGATTTTCGGGCTCATCAGCGGGTTTTCGGGGTTTTACACGTACCACCGGGGCATGCCCTGGGCATCGGCGATCGTTGCCGGGATTGGGCTGCTAGCGAACCTGGTCATTTCCACAGTGCTCGTGCCGGTGATGGGCGTAAACGGGGCGGCACTGGGCAGTACGCTCGGCTACACCATTGCGGTGGCCTGCGGGATCGGGTACTTCATGTGGGACACCGGCGCCAGCCCGCGGTCCGTGTTCGGGTTCGGACATGCGGATGTGGAGGACTACCGGACACTGATCTCGCGGGTGAGGGCAATCGTTAGGCCGCAGTGACACCGGTCGGGGGAGGGCGGCTGCCGCGACCTCTCGCGACATGGCAGCATGGGAGAAGAGATTCGAGGAGTACGCGCTGTGTCCCATCCATCAGAACTTCCAAACCTGCCCGGCCGTCCGAAGCAACTGGAACCGGTCGAGCGCGCGCTACTCGCCATGTCCTATGGGGTGCACGTCATCGGGTCACGGGGCGGCGAGGGCGACCTGAACGTGATGCTGGCGGACTGGGTGATGCAGGTCTCGTTCCGGCCGCGGCTCGTGGCGGCGTCGATCGAGAACGACGCACGGACGCTGCGGTTCATCCGGCAGACGGGGATCTTCAGCGTGAACCTGTTGCACGAGAAGGATGGCGAGGTGATCGCCCGACGAGTGGTGATGCCGTCGGAGGGCAGCAAGATCCGGGGGCGTTCGGGGGCGGCGGCAGGGTTGGTAGACAAGCTGGCGGGGCTGAACCACGTCATCAGCAGCGAAGAGGGCGTGCCGCTCCTGAACGATGCGCTGGGGTGGTTGTTGTGTGAGGCGGAACAGTTCATCCCGGCCGGTGACCACACCCTCGTGATCGGGCGGGTGGTGGATGGCGACGTCGTCCGCGACGGCGAGATGCTGATCGAGCGAGACCTTGGGTGGGAGTACGGAGGGTAACAGCAATCGGCGGCACGCGGGGGCCGGTCACTGGGCGTTTCCGCCGATGGCGGGCCGGTAGGCTCAGGCGGCGGGACGCGAGCCCCTGTAGGCGCCAATTTCGACGGGCTCCCGCAGCGGGCTCACGGAGCGGCGGCGGAAGAGCCGGAAGCGCTCACCTTCAGGGAGGGGGCCAAGGGAGGCCATGAGAGTTGCGGTCCTGTTGGCGCGGACAACGCGAGCCTGGATTTCTTCGGCATGGGCGTTGAGGTCGTAATTCACTGGATTCTCCTGACTGGTGCCGCGCTGACTGCGGCCTGAGGAGATCAGACCACGACGGTGGCCGGCCGGACGTCGGCTGGCGGAGTGAACTGGCGTAGGACTTTCGGGGGAGGGCAGCGTGTCGTGGTGCAGATCAGGGCGCTTCGGGGCCCACGCGAGCGAACGAAGCCACCGGGAGGAACCCACAGGCCAGCGCCGTGCGGTGGGAGCGAATGTTCGTGGG
>DATBWD010000340.1:0-8087 GCA_036515015.1 Tepidiformaceae bacterium | reverse complement strand
ACGTTGAGCCCGAATACCTGCGGCTCCACACCGCGCTCCTTGCCCTGGGGCCGGCCGTTGGCACGCTTGGCCACGCGCCAACCCTGGCAGACTACAACGACGTGGTGGCCGAACTCGAGGAGCGAATCGGCACCTAGGGCCGCGCGTCGATCTCCGGGCGGATTCCCCCGATCCCTGCCGGGCAGGTAGGATACCCGCACCTTTCAGCGGAGAGACGCCATGGTGCAGCGAAGCTACTGGGCCTGGGGCCTCGTTTCGGACGAGCCGTCGGAGGCCGATCGCCGCAAGGCGGCCGAGCGGGTCTCGGCACGTTTCGGCGTCCAGATCGAACCTCCTCCCTCGCCGTCGACAGAAGCACTTGAGCTGCGCCCCCCGCGAATACACCCGCCGGAAGCGCTCGCGTCAATCTTCTCGGCCGACGTGGCGGTACGAGCGGGCCATACCTACGGCAAGAGCTACCGGGACGCCATCCGGGCGTTCAACGGCGACTTCCCGAATCCGACTGACCTCGTTGCCTTCCCTCGTGACGAGGACGAGGTGCGGGCGGTCCTCGAGTGGTGCTCGGACGGCGGATACGTGGCCATCCCCTACGGCGGAGGGTCCTCGGTGGTCGGCGGAGTCGAACCCCCCGCCGACACCCCGGCCACCGTCACTATCGACCTTTCGAAGATGGACCGGGTCCTGGAAGTCGATCCAACGTCACGGGCAGCGCGCATCCAGGCGGGCGTCCTCGGGCCGGCGCTCGAAGATCAGTTGCGGCCCCACGGCCTCACGCTCCGCCACTTCCCGCAGAGCTTTGAGTACTCATCGTTGGGCGGATGGATTGCCACCCGCTCAGGCGGCCACTACGCAACCAACCACACGCACATCGACGACTTCGTCGAATCCGTCCGCATGGTCACGCCGGCAGGCCCCTGGGAGTCTCGACGGTTGCCGGGGAGTGGGGCCGGGCCGAGCCCGGACCGCATGGTCATCGGGAGCGAAGGGATACTGGGGATCATTACCGAGGCGTGGATGCGGGTCCAGGCTCGGCCGCGCTTTCGCGCGTCGGCGGGTGTTACCTTCGACTCGTGGGAGGCCGGCTGGACGGCCGCGCGGCACGTGGTGCAGGCCAAGCTCTGGCCGGCCAACTGCCGGCTGCTCGATCCCGTGGAAGCCGCCAACGCGGCAGGCCTGGACGGCCGCAAGGCGCTGCTGATCCTCGGGTTCGAATCGGCGGAGGTGCCGCAAGAGGCTCTCCTCCGCGAGGCGGTCGCACTGGCACGCGAGGCGGGTGGCAAGGTCGACGAAGGCGCTATCCGCGTAAGCGATGGCGCGGACGAAGAGGTGGGCCGCCAGGGCGCGGTCGGCGCCTGGCGCAACTCATTCGTCCGGGCGCCCTATCAGCGGAACCTCACCGTGGGCCTCGGGCTTGTCGGCGACACGTTCGAGACCTCGATCACGTGGGATCGCTGGCCCGCGTTCGACGAGCAGGTGCGGGCTGCGGCGAGCGACGCGCTCCAGCGTGTCTGCGGCGCCGGGACGGTTTCTTGCCGCTTCACCCATGTCTACACGGATGGGCCCGCGCCCTACTACACCTTCCAGGGGCTGGGTAAGCGCGGGGCCGAAATCGAGATGTGGACCGAGATTAAGCGAGCTGTGTCGGACGCCGTGATCGCGGGTGGCGGCACCATCACCCATCACCATGCCGTGGGCCGGGACCATCGGCCGTGGTATGACCGGCAACGCCCCGCCCTCTTCGCTGATGCGCTCCGAGCTGCAAAGCGATCGGTCGACCCCAACGGGGTGCTCAACCCGGGTGTGCTGATAGACCCGTAGCCGCCCAGCCCTGCTTCAGGGCGGGGGCCGGCGCCGAGAAGCGCTGCGTATGTACGACGGTAAGCCCTTGCTTTCACAGACGAGGGTGACGACCCCGTGATCCACGAGGTAGATGCACTCCTTCGCCATCCGGAGGCTCCATGTATCGGTGACCAGTTCGAATTCGCGCGCCAGCACCCTATCCACCCGCCCCACCCGGACGCCGCTAAGGGTCCTCACGTCCTGGCCGCGCTGCAAGCCTGCCCCGATATCCTCAAGCATAGACCATCACCGTCCGAATCTGGGGAGTGAGCCATTTCGAGGCTAGCGCACTCGACGAAGCGATAGGGCTGTCGCCGAGGGCAGTACCGCATCGAAACGCTCTCATTTGTGCAGCTTTTCACCAGTGTCCTAAGGGCGATTGCTGGTAGACTCGCGCCGATACCTGTCCGGAGGAACTACCATGCCGGCCGCCGCCCACCTGTCCTACCCCGCCGAAGGGGTGGCGCTCATCATCCTCGACAATCCGCCGCGGAACTTTGGGACGACGGAACTTTCGGTCCGAATCCTCGAGTCGCTCGATGCGGCCGAGAAAGCCGAGGCGAAGGTGGCGATCCTCGCCTCCGACACACCGGGCTACTTCCTCGCACACTGGTCGCTCCAGACGATCGTCGACTGGATGCGGCCCGCGCCGCCACCCACTGGCTACCGGCCGCGGTTTCCCACGTTGTTCGACGTGATCGAGACGCTGCCGATGATCGTGATCGCCGCAAACAACGGCCAGGCCTGGGGCGGCGGCTCTGAACTCTCGTGGGCCTGCGACCTGCGCATCGCGGCCGAATCGGCGACCTATGGCCAGCCCGAGGTGGCGCTGGGGATCATCCCGGGCGGAGGCGGTACGACGAGGCTCGCCCGGCTCATCGGGCAGTCGCGGTGCATGGAACTGATCCTTGACGGGCGTCCGATCACCGCTCGTCGAGCCTACGAGATGGGAGCGGTGAACCGTGTTGTGCCGGACGATCGTCTCCGGGAGGAGGCGATCGGTTGGGCGTCACATCTCGCTAAGTGGCCGGCCTGGTCGCTGGCGGCGTGCAAGCAAAGCCTCATCGAAGGGCGCGATCTCCCGCTGGGCGCCGCTCGCCGAAACGAGGTCCAGATTTTCCGTGACGTCGCGCGGCGGGAAGACTCGATCAAACTCATGGTCGATGCCCAGTCCAAATACAACGCGGGCGCCGACTCCTACGAAGCCGTCGGCTTCGAGCGGCCCTGAAGGCGCCGCAGGAGGGTATGTAGTGGGACGGCTCGACGGGCTTGTGGCACTGGTCACGGGGGGCGGACGCGGCATCGGCCGTGCGATTGCGCTCGAGATGGCGCGAGACGGCGCGACGATAGCCGTTTCATCGCGCTCGAAGGATGAGCTCGACTCGGTCGTTGCCGAGGCGGAAGCGGTCGGCGGAAGGGGCCTCGCCATCGAATGCGATGCGATGGTTCGCGATGACTGCTATCGCTCCGTCGACACGGTGCTTTCAGCGTACGAAAAGCTGGACATCGTCGTGAACAACGTGGGCGGTGTGTTGTTTGGGAAGGGTCCGCAGGACCAGGACCCCTTCACCCACGACGACCAGGTGTTCATGGACAACCTGACGCTCAATCTCGTCACACACTACTGGACCACCCGGGCAGCGCTCCCGGCCATGCGCGACCACGCGTACGGCCGGATCATCAACATCGGGTCGGGCTACGCGAAGACCAGTGGCGGGCCGCTGACCTACACCGCGGCGAAACACGGCCTCATCGGGATGACTCGCGCGCTGGCCGCCCAGGTGGCGCCCCACGGGATCACGGTGAACTGCCTCTGCCCCGGGTGGACCAACACCAGGCTCATCGGCATCGAGCAACTCGCCGAGCGAATGGGCACGGATGTGGGCGGCGCCAAGAAGTTCCTCGCGAAGGACAACATCCTCGGCCGCATCCTCGAGCCGGAAGAACTCGGGCCGATGGCCGCCCTCCTCGCCGCTCCCGAATCCGCCGGCATCACGGGCCAGGTAATCAGCGTCGACGGGGGCTACAAGGTCTGATTCGCTGTCAGCTGAGCCCATGCTGGGCTCGCGAGGAAGGCCTCGCACGTTCCGGAACCCGGCATGGAAGTTGAGACGAACCTGTAACGATGGCCGGTGCGGACCAGACGAAACCGTCATGGCATGGCGGAGGAGTGTGCGCGACACTTCTACGGATTTTTGACTTTCCTCTGGAGTGCCACATTGGGAGACCAAGCGACGAGCAGCGCGCTGGCCACCGACGGCGATAGCCCCTCGAAACCTGACCTTTCCATGACCCTCGGCGGCGACATCATCGTTGCCAACGCCCCGGACCCGGTATTCGTGTCCGACCTGGAAGGGAAGATCCTTAAGGCGAACGACGCTGTCTTCGAATTGCTCGGGTTCCGCCCGGATGAACTGATCGAACAGTCGCTCTCCCGGATCATCTCCTCGGAGGAAACACGGGAGTTCATGGCGGCGCTCGACGAAGTGGTGGAACGGGGCGCCACGCGCAACGCCGTCCTCAATCCCCGGAGTGCCTCGGGCGAAATCATCCCGACCACCCTGAACGCGTCGGCCCTTCGGGACCGTGCCGGTAACGTCATCGGCGCGATCGGGATCCTGCGCGACATGCGGGAGCTCGACAAAGCGCGGGCCTTTGCGGTGGGACTCATCGAAAATGCTCCCGATCCGATGTTCGTGTCGGATCTGGACGGCAAGATCACCCTGGCGAACGACGCTGTGTCTCAGCTACTCGGCTTCCGCACATCCGAGGTGGTCGAGCAGTCCGTGTCCCGGTTCATCAGCCCGGAGGAGACGCGGCAGTTCACGGCGGCTCTCCGGGAGGTGGTGGAGAGAGGCGTTATACGTAACGTGCATCTCAACCCCACCACGGCGACGGGCCAGGTGATCCCGACGAGTCTGAACGCGTCGGCGCTCCGAGATGCGGACGGTAACGTCATTGGCGCCATCGGCATCCTTCGCGACATGCGCGAACTGGACAAGGCTCGCGCCTACGCCGAGAGCCTCATCAAGAATGCTCCGGACCCGGTGTTCGTCTCGGATCTCGAAGGGAAGATCACCCTGGCCAACGACGCTGTGTCGCACCTCCTCGGGTTCCGCGCCGATGAAGTGCTCGAGCAGTCGGTGTCTCGCTTTATCAGCCCCGACGAAACTCGCGAATTCACGGCGGCCCTTCGCGAGGTGGTGGAACGCGGCGTGAGCCGGAACGTCCTCCTCAACCCGCGGAGCGCTTCGGGTGAAATCATCCCCACGACCCTCAACGCTTCGGCCCTCCGCGATCCCGAGGGGAACGTGATCGGCGCCATCGGCATCCTTCGCGACATGCGAGAACTCGATAAGGCGCGGGCATATGCCGAAAGCCTCATCAAGAATGCGCCCGACCCGGTCTTCGTTTCAGACCTCGAAGGCAAAATCACCCTGGCGAACGATGCGGTGTCGCATCTCCTCGGGTTTCGCCCGGACGAGGTGGTGGAGCAGTCGGTATCGCGCTTCATCAGTCCGGACGAAACGCGGGAGTTTACGGCTGCCCTACGCGAGGTTGTAGAGCGCGGAGTGAGCCGGAACGTCCTGCTCAACCCGCGAAGCGCCTCCGGCGAGGTCATCCCGACCACGCTGAACGCATCCGCGCTCCGCGACCCCGTGGGAAATGTCATCGGCGCCATCGGCATCCTCCGGGACATGCGGGCCTACGAGCGCGTCGTGAAGGACCTTGAGCAATCGAAGGCCGAGCTCCAGGACAAGATCCTCGACCTCGAGAAATTCGAGGAGGTCGTGGTTGGCCGGGAACTCAAGATGATCGCCCTCGAACGCGAACTCGAGGCGCTAAAACGGACCTTAAGCGGAGGACATTCAAGCGACGGCTCGGACGAGTGAACCACGAGACTGACAGCATGGTGGTCGGCACGGAAGACTCGGCGTCGATCGAGGAATTGCTCTCCGGGAACCGCGAATTGCGGGAACAGGTGGAGGTCCTCCGCCGGCGAGTACTCAAGGGGGAGGAACGCCGGCGCGCGCTCATCCACATCCTCGGCGACTACGAACAGGACCGCCGCCGGCTCGCCCGCCAGAAGGAACGGCTCGACAGTTCACGTCGGGCGCTGCTGCATATTCTCCAGGACTCCCACGAGTCCAAGCTGCGCCTCGAACGGAGCCGCAAGGCGATGATCCACATCATGGGCGACCTCCGCAGCACGACCGAGGAGGTCGAGCGGCGCGAACAGGAACTTCGCGAGAAGCAGGAGCAGTTGGTCCAAGCGGGGAAGCTGGCGACGCTCGGCGAGTTGACTGCGGGGATTGCCCATGAGCTGAACAACCCCCTCAACAACATCGGGCTGTACGTGGGGAACGTCATCGATGGGATTCGCCTCGGGCCGGACAGCCTCGAAACGCTCGTCCACGAACTCGAAAAGGCGCAGCGCCAGGTAGAAAAGGCCACGGAGATCATCTCCCACCTGCGGACATTCGGGCGGGTAGCGCTGATCGATCGGCAAACCATTTCCGTGAACGGCGTTATCGAAGCAGCCCTCACGCTCATCCGCGAGCAGCTTCGGCTGCACGAGGTCCAGGTCGAGACGGACCTTGAGGAACCGGACGCCTTTGTGGATGGCAACTGGATCCAGCTCGAACAGGTGGTCGTTAATCTGCTGACCAACGCGCGGGACGCCGTGGAGAACTCGCCCGAGAAGTGGATTCGCCTGTCGTCGAAGCAGCACGACCGCGAGATCCGTATCACCGTGGAGGACTCGGGCCCGGGAATCCCGGAGGGCATGGAGCATCGGATATTCGACCCGTTCTTCACGACCAAGGAAGTCGGAAAGGGGACGGGCCTGGGCCTTTCGATCACCTACGGAATCGTGAAAGAACACGCAGGCGACATAACCGTTTCACGCGCCGAAGCCGGCGGCGCATGCTTCACCATCGCGTTGCCGATCGCGGAGCAGGGGGAGTGAGCATGGAAAGCGGAGTAAAGGGGACGGTCCTTATCGTCGACGACGACCCGGCGCTGTTGGATGCGCTGCCCAGGGCAGTGAGCCTGCGCATGCCAGGGTTGAATGTCACGACTGCTCCTTCCGCGTACGGAGCCCTCGAACTCATCGAGAAGACCGACTTCGACGTGGTGGTGACCGACATCAAGATGCCGGGGCTCGACGGCCTCGGCCTTCTCGAAAAGATCAATTCGATCCGGCCGGGCACACCCACGATTCTCATCACCGGCCACGGCGAACACGAATTGACCATCCGCGCGCTCCGGGGAGGCGCCTACGATTTCGTCCAAAAGCCCATCGATCGCGACTATTTCTCGGTCACCCTCAACAACGCACTCCAGACGCGCGCCCTCATGCGGCAGGTGTCCGAGCAGGAGAAGGCACTGGCAGACTATGCACGCGAACTCGAAGCGAGGGTGGAACAGCGCACGCGTCAACTCCAGACCGCCAACGACGTCAAAGACGAGTTCCTCGGGATGATCTCGCACGAAATGCGGACTCCGCTCACGGTCCTGACCGGAGGAGTCAATTTGCTACTCGGGGCCGACCCCCAGCAGTTGGGTTCCGAGGACTACCGGGCGCTGCTGGGCGACATGAGCCGCGAGGGCGAACGTCTCGTCCGGATCGTGGAGGACCTGTTGGTCATGGCGAGGGCCGGACTGGACTTCGAAAACATGGAGCCCGCCCGGATTGAACGGCTGCTTGAGTCCATCATCGGGCGGGAGCAGGCGCGGACTGGCCGGGTCATCCGGTTACTGTGCGCCGAAAACCTTCCGCTGGTGGCCGCCGAGCCGACTTACGTCGAACGTGTCGTGGAAAACCTGCTCAGCAACGCCCACAAGTACAGCCTCGAGGGGGCCGAGATAGACATTAGCGTCAGGCAGTTCGGCGGATCGCGGCTCTGCATCACCGTGGAGGACCGCGGCGGCGAAATCAGCCCCGAGCAGGCCGAGCGGTTCTTCCGGTCGTTCTACCGAGCCCCTGAAACCCGGGAACGGGTCCGGGGCTTCGGCATCGGCCTGACGGTCTGCAGACGGCTCGTGGGGGCGCTCGGCGGAGAGATCTGGGCCTCACCACGCGATGGCGGGGGCCTGCAGGTCTCGTTCACGGTGCCCATCTACGAAGATGTGGAGCAGGTCGCCTCGTAAGCGCCGCGGCTACTCCAATCCGCCGAAGCGCGGCAGCACCTCCGTGGCGAACTTCTCGATTGACCTCAGGTTCGCCTCGTGAGGGACAAGGCCGT
>DATBWD010000339.1:0-5126 GCA_036515015.1 Tepidiformaceae bacterium | reverse complement strand
CGCTGCCCACTGTTCGGCGAATGTGGCGGCTGCCAGTTGCAGCACATCAATTACGACGCGCAACTCCGAGCGAAAGAGGCCATGGTTCGCGAACAGCTTCGCCGCATCGGACGGATCGACGACTCCATCGTGCGCCCCATCGTCGGGGCCCGGGACCCCTGGAACTACCGTAATCATGTCCGGTTTTCGACCGGCAAGAAGTATGGCGATGTCGGCTTCATCAGTCGGCGGGGGCGCGGTCTGCTGAAGGTTGAGACCTGTCCCATTTCAGACCCGTGGGTGAATGAGATACTCCCTTCGCTCCAGGGCCACGGAGCCGGCCTGCACCAGGTACAGGTACGACATAACGCGCGAACCGGCGACTTTCTGATCAACCCCGGCATCCTGGGGATCGGGCTCGAAAGCGGCCAGAAGCATTACACCGAGGAACTCGGTGGCTACCGATTCCAGGTGAGCGCATCGGCGTTCTTCCAGGTCAACAGCGACCAGGCGGAAGAGATGGTCCGGCTGGTTGGCGAGTCGTTGCCGGAGAAGGGTGACCTGCTTGTGGATGCCTTCGCCGGCGTCGGGACGTTCGCGGTGATCTTCGCCGGGCGATTCCGGCGGGTAATCGCCATCGAGGAGTCTCATAGCGCGGCGCGGGACGCCGTCGTCAACGTGCAGCAGACGCCCAATGTGGAGATGCGGATGGGCAAGGTCGAGCACATCCTGCCCGCCCTCGAAGTTCGCCCAGACGTGGTGCTGCTCGACCCACCGCGGGCCGGCTGCGCACAACCGGTCCTGGGGGCCATCGCCGAGTTTCGACCTCACTCGGTCGTCTACGTGTCCTGTAATCCGTCCACGCTCGCGCGCGACCTCAACACGCTTGTCGGTGCCGGCTATCGGGTTGAGCATGTCACGCCGCTCGACATGTTTCCGCAGACCGGACACGTCGAATGTGTCTCGAAGCTGGTCTTCGAGAAAGAGCCGGCCTGATGCGGGTGGTACTCGCGTCTGCCTCACCGCGCCGCCTCGAACTGCTGCGGGCCCTCATCGCGAACTTCGAAGTCATCCCCGGCGATGTGGAGGAAGTATTGGCGGGTGAACCACGAGCAGACGCCATCCGCCTCGCCGTCGACAAGGCGACGGCCATTGCGGCCTCGGTCCCGGACGCGGTCGTCATCGGGGCGGACACCGTCGTCCACGATGGCTCCGAACCGTACGGTAAGCCCGAGACACCAGTCGAGGCGGAACACATGCTCAAGTCCCTGCGAGGGCGAACCCACGCCGTGATCACTGGGCTTGCCGTGGTCCGCGGGGGCCACATCCAAACCGATGCTTCAGAATCCCGCGTCTGGCTCACTGACCTGAGCGACGAGGCTATCGCCGCCTATGTCGCGAGTGGACGTCCGATGGACAAAGCCGGCGCCTATGCGATCCAGGACGAAGACGTCCCAACCGTGGCTCGCCTGGAAGGCTGCTATTGCAACGTCGTTGGGCTACCCTTGTGGCGGTTGCGGGCGCTCCTTCAATCCGAAGGAATTGGGTGCGGCAAACCCACCAATGCCTATGCCCGCTGCCGGGACTGTCCAGATCGGCCCGAGATTGGAGAGGAGTAATACGTGCCCACCGCGACGCTGAACGGGATCGACATCTACTACGAAGACCACGGCGACGGGTTCCCCGTCGTCCTCACGCACGGCTTCGGCGATTCCGCCGCACTGTGGGCGCTGAACGTCCCCGTGCTCACCGCCGCGGGTTACCGCGTCGTTACCTGGGACATGTTGGGCCACTTCAGGACGGCCGCCCCGGCTGAGTTCGATCGCTACACCCAGGACGCCGTCGTCGATGACCTGAAGGCGCTCGTCGATCACCTGGGGATCCGGCGTGCTGTATTCGGGGGCCACTCGCTCGGTGGCTACACATCCATGCGCTTCTGGCAGAAGTACCCGGACTACGTGACCGCGCTCATCCTCAGCGGCACCGGACCGGGCTACCGCAACCCCGAGGGGCTGAAGTGGTGGACCGATAACCGGCTCAAGGTCGCGCAGGACCTGGAGGCTCGCGGCCTCGATACCTCGCTGGACGCAAAAGCGGAGCGCATTGGCCGAGTGCCGGACGACACTCCGGTCAGGCACCTCGCCCGCGGTATTGCCTGGGTGTCGAAAGGCGTCATGGTGAATCCCCCGCTCGTAGACCCGGCCGGCATGGATATTCCTGTCCTGGCCATCGTGGGCGACGGAGATGAGCCCTTCCTGAACTCGACCGACTACGTCGCCAACAAGGCAAAGAACGCCCGCAAGGTGGTTGTCGCGGATGCCGGCCACCCGGCGATGGCCGACCAACCCGAGCAGTGGAACGGTGCCGTCGTGGACTTCCTCGGCAGCATCGAGTTGAAATAGTGTTCCACCAGACCGTCGCCGTCCGGACTCCAGGCCGGGAGGCAATGATCGACGTTACCCGGGAGATTGCGACGGTCGTCTCCGGTTCCGGTATCGCCGCCGGGGTGGTGACCTTGTTCGTGCCGCACACGTCCGCCGGCATCACCATCAACGAAAACGCCGACCCGGATGTGACGACGGACATGCTGGACTGGCTTCGGCGCCTCATCCCCAGAGATGCCGGCTTTCGGCATGCTGAAGGGAATAGCGACGCACATCTGAAGTCCTCGCTCGTCGGCACCTCCGTGCAGGTGCCACTCGTGGATGGCCGGCTTCTCCTCGGCCAGTGGCAGGGGATCGATCTACTTCTGCGAGTTTGACGGGCCCCGTCTCAGGCAGCTTGAAGTGGTCGTAAGCTAGGGTTACTCACCACTCGCGGCAGGTACCCATGACCACGCCTGAGACTCGCATCGAACACGACGCAATCGGCGACTATCCCGTCCCGGCGGACGCTTACTACGGGATCGACACCGCTCGCGCCGCGGCCAACTTTCCTATCAGCGGCATCAGGATGCCACGCGCGTTCATCCGCGCCCTTGGGGCGATCAAGCTCGGGGCGGCACAGGCCAACCGGGACCTTGAACTTCTGACCGACGAGATAGCCGGGGCCATCGTCGCAGCCGCCCGCGAAGTCGTCGCCGGTGACTGGGACGGCCAGTTCATCGTCGACGTGTTCCAGACGGGCTCCGGGACGTCGACCAACATGAACGCCAACGAGGTCATCGCCAACCGGGCGAACGAGTTGTTGGGCGGCGGCCCGAAGGGAAGCTACAGGCCGGTCCACCCGAACGATCACGTCAACCGCGGCCAGTCATCGAACGACGTCATTCCCACAGCGATGCACCTCGCGGCGCTGGTCGGTCTCCAAAGGCAACTCCTCCCTGCGCTCTATCGCCTTGAGGCCGCGCTCAACGGTAAGGCTGGGGCGTTCGACTCCGTCGTGAAGACCGGCCGGACGCACCTGATGGACGCGACGCCGATCCGTCTCGGGCAGGAGTTCACGGGCTATGCCGGGCAGGTCGAGCGGGCCAGGCGTCGTGTCTCTGCAGCAGGAGAGGCTTTGCGGGAGGTGGCGCTGGGCGGGACGGCGGTTGGCACCGGCGTCAATACGCACCGAGAGTTCGCATCCCGCGCGCTGGCCTACGTTTCTCAGGCGGAGAAGGTGCAGCTGCGAGAAACGTCGAACCACTTCCAGGCCCAGAGCACCATCGATGCGGTCGTTGAAGTGAGCGGCCAGCTTCGGACGGTGGCGATTTCGCTTGTGAAGGTGGCCAACGACATCCGGCTGATGGGAAGCGGTCCCCGGGCCGGGCTCTATGAACTCGCGCTGCCCGCCCTCCAGCCCGGCAGTTCGATTATGCCCGGCAAGGTCAACCCGGTGATCCCGGAAGCGGTCGTGCAGGTTGCAGCGCAGGTCGTTGGGAACGACGCCACCATCGCAATGGCCGGCCAGTGGGGCTTTTTCGAACTGAACACGATGATGCCGGTGGCCGCTCACAACCTCCTCCAGTCGATCGAGTTGCTCGCCAACGTGAGCGCCGTGCTAAGCGAGAAGTGCATCGAAGGGCTTGAGGCGACCGAACAAGGCCCGCGGATGGTCGAGCAGGGCCTGAGCATCGCCACCCCGCTTGCGAACGTGATCGGCTACGACCGGACCGCCGAACTTGCGAACGAGGCGTTTCGTACGCGGAGGAGCATCCGCGAGGTTGCCCGCGAGCGAGCCGGGCTTTCGGAAGAGGAACTCGACCGGATTCTCGACGCCCGTCGGATGACCGGCCTCTGACTCAGGCGGTGACTCGGCCCTCGCGAAGCACTCGAGCCATCGCCGCTGACGCACGCTCGAAACTCGGGAACAGTGGGATGTTGCGGTTGTAGAAGTGCGGCTTCGTCTCGGCGACGAATACCTCTTCGTGCGCCGGGTGCATGATCACCATGAACGGCTTTTCGGAGCGGTCCATGTGGGCGCGGAGAGCGTCCAGCATCTTGTCCATCGACTCGGGATTCTTCTTCCACTGGCGGGTGCCAAACATCGCCGAAAGCTCCATCGCCATGGCGTCGATGTTCGGGTCGTCATCGAGGATGCGGAGGATTCGGTCGAGGATCTCCGGGTTGCCCTGGATCGTGCCGGCCATGTCGAGCGGGTTCTGATAGCTGCCGCCGACGATGTTGAAGAATTCGGCCAGTTGCGAATAGCTCTCCTGGCTCAACCGCGGTATGCGAAGGCCGGCCTTGGCGAAGGCATCCGTGATTGACACCGACTGCCCGCCGGTCATGGCGAGCAGCCCCATCCCGTCGCCTTTTGGGCGCCTCGTGCCGAGCAGCAGCTTCATCACGTCGATCGTCTCGTCGAGGTTGTTCGTAGATATGGCTCCGCACTGCCGCATCATCCCGTCCCACACCGCCTGTGGCGCGGCCAGGGACCCGGTGTGAGACATGGTCGCCCTGGCGCCCGCGTCCGTCTGGCCGCCCTTCCAGACGACCACGGGCTTCCGGGCCGATGCCATCTTCAACGTCTCGAAGAATCGCCGGCCGTCCTTCACCCCTTCGACGTACATCCCGATGACCTCGGTTTCGTCGTCGAGTGCGAGATATTCAAGGTAGTCACTGACGTCGAGGACGACCGCGTTGCCGAAGCTCGCGCAGCGGCTGAGGTGCATGCCGTTGGCGCCGGCCACCAGGGTGAACATGATCCCGTGTGTGCCGGAC
>DATBWD010000338.1:0-2130 GCA_036515015.1 Tepidiformaceae bacterium | reverse complement strand
CCGCGCCACGCAGGATGACCGCATGCACGTTCGTGTCGTTGTCGGCGTCGCGAAGCGCCTGGTTCAGTTCGCCCTGCAGTTCCCGCGAAAGCGCGTTCAGCTTCTCCGGCCGGTTGAGCGTGATCCGCGCCCGCCCGTTTTCGAGTTCGTAGCGGATCGTGTTGAAGTCAGCCATGGTCTCTCCTTTGTCGTGGCGCCATTCTAGCGCCGAACACCTCCCCCGGGCGGAGTAGCCATAACACCTCACTCGCCCCGGATGTGGTATGCTGTCCGCGAGTAATTTGTGATTGGCGTAGAACAGCACGTAGCTGCAGCGGGAACTTCCCCCTCCAACCGCCGTTTTCTGTCCCTCAGCCGGAACACCCGGCTCCACCTGCACCCGCGACTTTCGAGTCCCATTCCTGGCAGGTGGCGAATCACTCACATCTGTCCAGCATTGGAACTCGAAAGGATCCCCCAACCCTGATTTTCTTCAAGCGTAAGCGCACCACCTCCGCCGCGGCGGAGTCCTCCACGGCCACACTCCTGGCCCCCGCCGAAAGCGCCTCACACCCGCTACACCGCCCTGACTACGACCCGGACCACCATCACTCGCCCGTCCCCCATGACGCCGCCGCCCCCGCACGCTCTCGCCGTCGCCGGGGCCGTGGTCGCGGTCCCCGCCCGGCCACGGACCAGCCGGCCGTCGCCGTCACCCCGACGCCCCGCCGTCCCGACGCGAAGATCGCCATCCCCGAGGCCTTCCGTGCCCTCGGCATCGATCCGGCCGGCCTCGAGGCCATCGCCGCCCTCGGCTTCGACCAGCCAACGCCAATCCAGGAACAGGCCCTCCCGGCCCTCCTCGATGGCGACGACGTCGTCGGCCTCGCCCAGACGGGCACCGGCAAGACCCTCGCCTTTGGCATCCCCCTCGCCGCCTCCATCGACCCGGCGGCAAACCACGTCCAGTCCATCGTCCTCGTGCCAACCCGCGAACTCGCCAACCAGGTGCGCGAAACCCTCGACCACCTCGGCCAGTTCTATGGCTTCCGCACCGTCGGCCTCGTCGGCGGTCGCCCCCTCCGCGCCGACTTCAACGCGCTCACGAACGGCGCCCAGGTCGTCGTCGGCACCCCGGGCCGCGTCATCGACCACCTCAAGCGAGGCACCCTGAGCGTCTCCCAGGTACACTTCGTCGTCCTCGATGAAGCCGACCAGATGCTCGACATCGGCTTCGCCCGCGACATCGACTTCATCCTCCGCACCGCCCCGAAGCAGCGCCAGACGGCCCTCTTCAGCGCGACGATTCCCGAAAGCATCCGCCGCCTCGTCTACCGCTACATGCGCAAGGCGGTGAACATCTCCGTCACCCCCGAACAGCGCACCGCCGAGGGCGTCGTCCAGTACTTCTGCGAAGTCGCCGAGCGCGAGAAGTTCCTCGCCCTTCGCCACATCTACGAGAACCGCAGCTTCGGCCGCTCGCTCGTCTTCCGGCGCACCAAGATCGGCGTCGACCGCCTCACGAGCCAGTTGCAGTCATGCGGCGTCCCCGCTCGCGCCATCCACGGCGACCTCCGCCAGGGCGAGCGCGACCGGGTGATGGCCGACTTCCGCTCTGGCCGTCTCGAATTCCTGATCGCGACGAACGTCGCCTCCCGCGGCCTCGACATCCCGGATATCCAGCACGTCATCAACTACGACGTGCCCCAGAACGCCGAGGAATACATCCACCGCATCGGGCGCACCGCCCGCGCCGGCAAGACCGGCGCAGCCATCACGTTCGTCAGCGAGTGGGAACTCGCTGAATGGGACGTTATCACCAGGAGCATCGGCCAGGCCGAACTCCAGGAGATGGAACTCCCCACCCGCTGGGACTAGGGATTTTCGATTTTCGATTGCCGATTCTCGATTAGTCTCTCCATGGTGTGGTTTGTGACTTGTGGTTGCCCCGTTTTGACGGACACGATCCTTACGCAACCAGAGTCCTGCCGTCGCCGGCGCAAGTACTCGCCGCGAGCCGGTAGCTGAGGGGCCCAGCCCCCAATCGACAATCGACAATCGTCAATCGTCAATTCGCCCCGCAACCATTCGCCCCCCTCGAACGTCTTATAATCCGGGCGGTGGCGCCCCGCCGCGTCATTTCGGCGGCCG
>DATBWD010000337.1:0-2773 GCA_036515015.1 Tepidiformaceae bacterium | reverse complement strand
GGTTCCTCCTCGAGGACATCGAGCGCCGCCCCCGCGATGGCGCCACGTCGCAACGCATCGACGAGCGCAGCCTGATCGACCACCGGTCCCCGCGAGGTGTTCACCAGCCATGCGGTCGATTTCATCTGCTCGAGTTGTTCGTGGCCAATGAGATGGTGAGTCTGCGGGCTCAGGTTCACGTGCAGGGAAACAACGTCCGACCGCCTCAGCAGGTCCTCGATGTCGCACTGCAGGCATGTCTCGAAGCCCACGCGCGGGTCGTCGAGGACGTCCTGGTAGGCCACGTTCATGCCGAAAACCAGCGCCCTCCGGGCAACCGCCTGCCCTATCCGTCCGAAGCCGACGATCCCGAGCGTCTTGCCCGCGAGGTCGAAGCCGAGGGGTGGGCGCGCCTCGCCCCGAGACCAACCGCCGCCCGTGACGAATGAGGCGTTTTCGAGCATCCGCCGGGCAGCGGCGAGGATCAGCAACATCGTCAGATCCGCGACCGCTTCGCTGAGGACGCCCGGTGTGTTGCAGATGGCAACGCCCCTCGCGGACGCCTCCGCGACGTCGACGTTGTCGAAGCCGACGCCAAAATTGGAAACGACGCGGAGGGCCGGCGCCGCATCGAAGAGTTCACCATCGATGGGAAGCAGATTGCTGCACAGTAGCCCGGACGCCCCGTCGAGTGCGGCGTGGAGCGCATCCCGATCGAAGCCCGGTGCCAGCTGGCGGACCTCCAGCTTCTCGCGGAGGCGATGAAGCGTCGCTTCCGGAATGGGAAGGGCAACGCACGCGACCGGGCGGGAGGGATGGGCCACGCGTGGAAGCTAGCGGTTTCGGCCCCGGTTCACAAGCGCGGCCTGCCAGAGGACCAGGGTGCCAGGCAGCGACTGGTGAGGCGCGCCTTTCTGCCGAGACATCGTCCGGCGTCGTTCGAGACGAGCGCCGGCTAAACGATCGCCAGCAGAAGTGTCGCGACGGCCGCTATCGCCACAGCGGCGATACCAGCCGCGAGAACGGGCACGGCTCGGCTGGTCTGTCCGGCCGGCGACTCAGACTCAACGGAATCAGACTTTCGGCCCAAAAGGGGCGGGCGAGACGTCTCGATTCGCTCCCGGCGCCAGCGAAAGACCATCCGTTCCTCGTCCAGCGGCCACACCGGCGCCGGCGGTCCCTCGACGTACCGGCTGTTCGCGATCAACACCCGGGCGTTCAGATCCCGGATGCCGAGGCGGACGTCGGCCTCGTCCGGCAGCGCGGCGAGTCGTTCGATGAATTGTTCGATGTCGCGGCGAAGGCGAAGCGTCTCGGGCAGGATGTTCACCTTCTCGCGCTCGATGAACTCGCGCGCCCACCAGAGTTCGTCGTAGGGCTGGTCGATGTTCGGCAGCGGCCTCCCCGTGCCTGGCAGGTTGTCGAAGTCTCCGCGCTCTCGGGCCTCGCGCACCTGCTGGTCGATCCACCGTTCGGCATTCATCCCCGCGGGCTTCTTCTCGGTCACGTCGGGTGCTCCAGAATCACCTAACCAGATGTCGCCGATTTTGGCCATATCCAAGCCCGCGCTGTTGTGGCTAAATAGCCGCATGCCGCGCGCAATCGACATCCACATCCACCCGCCGAGGGGCGTCCCGCCCTCCCAGGCCGAACAGGCGATGTCGGCGTACTTCAAGTCCGGCCCCCGGCCAGTTGACCCGCAGGAGATGGCCGACTACTACATCGAGCGCGACATCTTCGGCGTCCTCGTCGATATCGACGACTCCTCGGTCACGGGCCGGAAGTTCGAAGGGAACGACTACATTGCCTCCCTCGTCGATCGCTGGCCGGAGCAGTTCCTGGGCTTCGCCAGCGTCGACCCCCACCAGGGCCGGCTCGCCGTGCGCGAACTCGAGCGCGCTGTGCGGGAACTGGGACTCAAAGGGCTGAAGCTGCACCCTTCCACCCAGCAGTTCTTCCCCAACGATCGGGCATGCTACCCGCTCTGGGAAAAGGCGGCCGAACTCGAAATCCCGGTGATGTTCCACACCGGGATGACCGGTGTCGGGGCACGCCAGCCGGGCGGTGGCGGCATCAAGTTCGACTACTGTCGTCCCATCCCCTACATCGACGACATCGCCGCCGACTTCCCGACGCTCAAGATCATCATGGCTCACCCATCGTTCCCGTGGGTGACCGAGCAACTGGCCATCCTCAACCACAAACCGAACGTCTGGATGGACCTGTCCGGCTGGTCGCCGCTGTACTTCGACCCGATGCTCATCCAGTACGCGAACTTCCTCATCAGCGACCGCGTACTCTTCGGCAGCGACTACCCGGTGATCCAGCCCGATCGCTGGCTGAAGGACTGGAAAGAGGTCAGCTTCCGCGACGAAGTGCGGCGTGGAATCCTCTTCGAGAATGCCAACCGCCTCCTCGGGCTCGACCTCACCTACAGTGGCGACCTCTAGCCGGCCACACAGGAGGTTCGACCAATGTTTGTCGCGATGAACCAGTTCCAGGTCGATCCCGAACGAACACATGAATTCGAGGAGGTCTGGCGGGCTCGCGAAAGCCACCTGCAGGGCTTCGATGGGTTCATCCACTTCGCCCTGCTCAAAGGCGATGAACCCGGCGACTACGTCTCGCACTCGACCTGGGCCTCGCGCGAGGCCTTTCTCGCATGGGCTCAGTCAGAGGCGTTCAGGCAGGCCCATGGCATGCGGCTGCCGGAAGGTGTGCTCGTGGGGCACCCCCGCGCCCGTTTCTATGAGGCCGTCCTCGAGCAGCCCGGTGGGAGGCCTCTCCCGGGCTA
>DATBWD010000336.1:0-6498 GCA_036515015.1 Tepidiformaceae bacterium | reverse complement strand
TTCGACTTCGTCGTCGGCTTCGATACGCTTGTGCGCCTCTTCGCGCCTCGCTACTACGAGGGAGACATGGCAGCCCAACTCGAGACCTTCTTCGCCTACCACCGCGTCATTGCCGCGAACCGTGGCGAAGCCGGCGTCGATGTGCTCCACTCCTACATCGAAGCCGAAGTCCCCTCCGAATTCCGGGCGCGCATCCTCGTCCGACGCCTCGACGACCACCCCGCGAGCCTGTCCTCCACCCTCGCCCGCGATGAGGCGGCCCGCTCCGGTCGCCCGCTCGCCGTCCCACCTGAGGTTGCGGACTACATCGAGCGCCACCGGCTCTACAGCGCCGCCACTACGTAATCGAAGCGATATCTGGCCCGCCCTCGGTCAACACGATCCCGCGCCCGACGAGATCATCCACGTCCGCTTCGTCCAGCCCGAGCAGTTCCGAAAGCACGTCCCGGCTGTCCTGACCGAAACTCGGCGGCGGCCCCTTGATCCCGCTCTCGCTCCTCGACATGCGCAGCGGCGTGTTCGCGATGGGGATGGTTCCTGCGACCGGGTGGGTCACCTCCTGGATCATTCCACGCGCCCTCACCTGCGGGCTCTCCACCACCTCGGGGATGCTGCTTATCGGCCCGCAGGGGATGTTCGCCGCCTCCATGTCGGCAAGCCATTCCGCGGTCGTTCGCTTCCGGAACGCCGCTTCCAGGATCGGCTCCAATTCCCCGTGACGTGCCGTCCGCTTGGGGCCGGTCTCGAACCGCTCGTCGTCGATCAGTTCCGGCAGCCCCAGGATGCCGCAGAGCAGCGCCCACTGGTTCTCCTCCCCGAACGCCAGCGCCACCACCAGGTAACCGTCGCCCGTGGGGAACGCCTGGAACGGCGTCGCGCTCGGGTGGCGCGTCCCCAGCGGCTCCGGCGCCTTCCCCGTGACGAAGTAGCGCATGATGGCGTTCTCCAGCACGCTCACCTGGCAGTCCAGCATCGAAATGTCGATGTGCTGCCCGAGACCGCTCCGTTCCCGTTCGTGTAGCGCCGCGAGGATCCCGATAGCCGTGTACAGCCCGGCCACGATGTCCCCGAGCGACGCCCCGGGCCGCACCGGCCGCCCTCCGGGCTCCCCGGTAATCGACATAATCCCGCCCATGGCCTGCACGATGACGTCGAGCGCCGGCCGGTCCCTGTACGGCCCCGTCTGCCCGAAGCCGGAGGTGCTCGCGAAGATCAGTCGCGGGCTGCGCGCCGCCAGCTTCTCGTAGCCGATCCCAAGACGGTCCATCGTCCCGGGCGTGAAGTTCTCCATGACCACGTCGACCCTCTCGGCCAGCCCGCGGAACAACTCGCGCCCCTCTTCCCCGCGCAGGTCGATGCTGATCGACCGCTTCCCCCGGTTGATGCTGAAGAAGTAGCCGCTCCAGCCGTTCTGGTAGGGTCCCGTCGTCCGCGCCACATCGCCCCAGGGCGGCCGCTCCACCTTGATGACGTCCGCGCCCAGGTCGCAGAGCACCATCGAGGCATACGGTCCCGAAAGCACCCACGTCAGGTCCAGGATCGTGATGTCGTCGAGCGGTCGGCCCAAGCCTGTCTCTCCCTTAGTCCGCCACGAAGCGCCCAAAGCTCCGGTTGTAATGGAGCAGGGGCCGCTCCTCAGCGGCGCTCGCCTGGACCACTCGCCCCACAAGGATGAGGTGGTCCCCGCCGTCGAAGCGCTCGTGCATTTCACACTCGACATGTGCCAGCGCCCCTGCCACAAGCGGCATGCCCGTCACACGGCCTTTCTCGATAGGCGACTCGCCGAATTTGTCAGCCCCTCGCGTTGCGAAGACTGTCGCGATAGTGGCCTGCCCCTCCGCGAGGATGCTGATGCCCATCGCCTCGCATGTGGCGAACGCGTCGAAGCATTCGGCCCGGCGGTCGAGGCACACCAGCACAAGAGGCGGTTCGAGCGAAAGTGATGAAAACGCGCTGGCTGTGAACCCCGCAGGGACGCCGCCGCCGTCGAGCGTGGCCACCACCGTTACCCCGCTCGCAAACTGGGACATGGCTGCTCGAAAGTCCGCCGGATCGACTGCCGGGTACGTCATCCTCGGTGCTCCTTGTCGCCCCCCATTGCCGACAGGCACCGCCTGCTGCTCTCGCGTCCTGGGGCGGGGCGCGCTCGTTGGTGATTCGCCGAGTCTACGCCCCTCGCCGGGTGAAGACGACCGACCGTCCGGCCCTCGGGCCATCGCGCCCGCACATGGTTATCTTGCGCGCCGCTGTCAAACCGTCCCGCGCTACTGCATGAGTACGGATCGCCCCTTGAGGTTGACGGCGTTGAGATGGCCGCCACCCAACAATCGACCCAACCGGTCACCCCCGGCATCCCCGGGAATCGCTCGACCGAGGGGGTCCATATGTCGGACATCCGCATCTGTCGCCGCTGCCTCTGCCCCTACAACTGGAAGCGGTCGCCCAGTTCCTCCCTCAAGATGACCTACTGCGGGACGCTGTGCGAAAAGGCAGACCTCGGTTTCACGATCGAGGCCCTCATCAAGGACGTCCATCGCACCGCCTGGCGCCGCGACCTGGTTCTGGAAGAAGAACTCGTACCCGCCTGATCCGCCGGTTACCTGGCGTCCGAGTACCGTTCTCCACTGATCGATTGCAGCTTCCGCCAGTGATGCTCCGTATCAATCCGCCGGATGGTTCCCGACCTCGAGCGCATGACAAGCGATTCGCTCCGGGCTCCCCCGGGCACGTAATCGACGCCCTTCAGCAGGTCCCCGGTCGTGATCCCGCTCGCCGCGAAGAACACGTCGTCGCTCTTCACCAGGTCGTCGATGGTCAGCACCTGGGTCAAATCCAGCCCGCGCTCCACCGCACGCTGCCGATCTTCGTCGTGCCTCGGCCACAACCAGCACTGGATGTCTCCCTCGATTGCCTTGAGTGCGCAGGCTGCAACCATCCCCTCCGGTGAGCCGCCGATCCCCAGCAACATGTCCACCCCGGTGCCGCTAAGCCCGGTCATGATCGCTCCGGCGATGTCGCCGTCCGTGATGAACCGGATGCGGGCGCCGGCTTCGCGCACCTGGTCGACAATCTCCGTGTTCCGGTCCCGGTCGAGGATGACAACCGTCACCTCCTCCACCGCCAGCTCCTTTGCTCGCGCGACCTGCTCGATGTTCCACTGCACCGGTGCCGTCAGGTCGATCATCCCCTTGGCCGCCGGCCCCACTGCAATCTTCTCCATGTAGAACATGTCGTAGGGGTTGTACATCGTCCCGCGCGGGGCCACCGCAACCACGCTCAGCGCGCCCGGCCGTCCCAGCGAGAGCAGCCGTGTCCCGTCGATCGGGTCCACCGCGACGTCCACCTGCGGGCCCTGCCCGTTGCCGACCCGCTCGCCGTTGTACAGCATTGGGGCTTCGTCCTTTTCCCCCTCCCCGCTGACGATGATGCCGTCCATGTCGACCGTATCCAGCATCAGCCGCATCGCGTCCACGGCCGCCTGGTCCGCGCCGTTCTTGTCCCCTCGCCCCATCCAGCGCGCTGCCGCAAGCGCCGCCGCTTCCGTGGTTCGCACCAGTTCCATTGCGATGTTGCGGTCCGGGACCTGTTCGTTCCTCATCGTCTCTTGTGCTCCTTTGGGCCCTCAGCTCCCGGAATACCCGGGATGGGGCTCGTGCGCCGGTGAATTTCCTTATGGGTTGATGCCCAGTTCGTGTGCAACAGGCTTCAGCGCCTCGGCGATGAAGCGGATGTGCTCATCCATCTCTACCCCGAGGTCCGCAGCACCGTTCACCAGGTCCTCCCGGCGGACGGTGCGTGCGAACGCCTTGTCTTTCATTTTCTTCCGCACCGATGCGGGTTCGATCGACGAGAGCGACTTGTCAGGCTTCACCAGCGTGCAGGCGATGATGAAGCCGGAAAGCTCGTCGCAGGCGTAAATCGCGCGATCCATCTTCGACCGGTACTCCATTCCAAGGAATGGCGCGTGGCAGAGAATCGCGTAGCGAATGTCTTCCGGCACGCCGCGCTCGGCAAGGATCTTCGAACCCTCCTTCGGATGCAGCTCCTCGGTTGGGTGGATCTCCCAGTCGAAATCGTGCAGCAGCCCGACGATCCCCCATTTCTCTACGTCCTCGTGGAGGAGCCGCGCATAGGCCTGCATCGAAGCCTCAACCGCGATCCCGTGCTTTCGGCTCCGCTCTTCCTGCGAGAACTCCTGGAGGATCTTCCATGCCTCGTCTCTGTGCATGTCCCCTCCTTCGCTCGTCGTAGCACCGGAATCTTACCAGAGGACTGGAACCCGAACGAGCCTCAGATTGGCCGCCCGGTCATGAACATCAACCCCTTCGCCAGCACCTCGCCCGTGAACACCGCTCCCATGCAGATGTACAACAGCCCCGTGGCGCTTTGCATCGCTCGGATTCGAGTCGTCGACAGCGAAAGGACTGCGAGGATGATTGGAAACGCGATGCCGACCCCCAGCCGCAGGTAGAGTGCCGGGTTGGTAAACAGGTCGACGTCGACGCTCGTCGCCGGCGTTGGCGTAATTCGCTCCGGGATCGCCAGGTTGATCGCCACCACCACCGTCTGGAACGCAAGCGCCCCGATCAGTACCCAGGCGAGGTCCCGCAACGGCCAGGCTGGCAGCGAGCCTTCCGTCAGGTACCAGTGGCCCCACACCATCGAAACCGAGACCGCGCCCATCGCGAGCGTGCCCCCCACGAGCGCCAGCAGCGTTGCGGGGTAACCCCATGCCGGCGGGGCCAGTATCGCGGCGAACATCCCAATCACCAGGGCGCCTGCAATCGAACCTGCAATCCCTGCCAGCCGTCCGACCGGGTCCCACCCCATGAACACCGAGAACATGTAGAGCAGGCTCGCCCCTATGACCACCGCCAGCGCGCGCTTCGCCGCCCCGAAGTGCTCCGGGTCTATCGGATAGCCATCCACATCCGTCCCGACGCTGATGCCTGTCGCCGTCCAGTAGGCGAGTGCCGCCGTCACTCCCACGCACAGCGCCATCGTCATCACGAAACCGCGCGTCACCCCGCCTCGCAGGTCGCTCGCCAGCGTGATCCAGAGGCTCCCGATGGCCAGTTCCACGAGGATGAGCAGCAGCGTGTAGGGCAGGGCCGCGACGTTCACCTGATCGAGTGTAGCGGCACCGGGCCTACCGGTGATCCGCCTCCCCCGGACGTCCCGGGCCGGCGTGTTCTCGCCTTTACCTCATACTGGCCGCCGGGGCGCCCCTCCCTAGTTGACGTTGCGGTCCTGCCCCTCCCAGTAGGGCTTCCGCAGTTCCGTCTTGAGGATCTTCCCAGGCCCGCTCTTCGGGAGCGGCGTGTCCTGGAACACCACCCGCTTGGGACACTTGTACCCGGCGATGAGCGTGTGGCAGTGGTCGATGATTTCCGTCTCCGTGGGGCTTGAGCCCTCCTTCGGAACCACCACCGCCAGCACCGCCTCGCCCCACTGCGGGTCGGGGATGCCAATCACCGCCGCCTCCAGCACGCCCGGGTGCTCGTAGAGCGCGTTCTCCACCTCTGTCGAGTACACGTTCTCGCCGCCGGAGATGATCATGTCTTTCGCGCGGTCGACGATGTAGATGAAGTTCTGCTCGTCGATGGTCGCGATGTCGCCGGTGTGCATGTAGCCGTCGCGCAGTGCCTCTGCCGTTTCCTTCTCCCGCTTCCAGTAGCCGATCATCACGTTGGGACCGCGCGCTATGATCTCGCCGAACTCGCCCGGCTTTATGTCCGTCCCGGTGTTCTGGTCCACCACCCGCACCTCGACCCCCGAAACCTCCCTGCCGCAACTGGCCAGCCGCTTCATGTCCGCTTCGTCGCCATCGAACTTCGTCCAGGCGACCTTCTGCGCCGTCAGCAGCGGCGAGGTCTCCGTCATCCCGTAGGCCTGGCTCAGCTTCGGGCCGAACACCTTCACCGCAGCCAGCAAGCGATCCACCGGCATCGGCGACGCGCCGTACAGGATCGTGTCGAGACTGCTGGTGTCGTAGTCCCCCACGCCCGGGAAGTTCACGAGGAAGTTGATCATCGTCGGTACGAGGATCGTCTTCGTCACGCGGAACTTCTGGATGGTCTCGAGCGTCGCCTGCGGTGTAAACCCGGGGATGAACACGTGCGAACCGCCCACCATCGTCAGCGAATAGCACGCCCACGCATCGGCGAGGTGGAACATCGGCGCCACGTGCAGCCAGGTGTCGTTCTCACCGAAGCCCATCGTCATGATGGCGTGCTCCGCGTTCGAAACCACATTCCGCTGCGAAAGCATCACGCCCTTCGGCATCCCCGTCGTCCCGCCGGTGTAGCAGAGGTTGAGCATGTCGTTCTCGCTCCACTCCCGCACCGACTCCCGCAGGGGTTCGTTTTCGGCGATCAGCCGTTCGTAGTCCACGAACCCATCGCCACCTTCCCCCGCCAGCAGGATGACGTGCTTCAGCCCCGGAGTGCCGCCCTTGAACTGGTTGTAGAGGTCGAGGTACTCCGGCCCGAGGATCAG
>DATBWD010000335.1:0-3281 GCA_036515015.1 Tepidiformaceae bacterium | reverse complement strand
TCGAAGAGCGGTTATGGGAGTGGACCTCCAGCCACGCGCGGGATGACCTCTTTCATGCCCTCCAGACTGCCGGCGTAACCGCCGGACCTGTCCTGAACGCGAAGGAGGCGACCGAGGACCCTCACCTGGCCCAGTCGGGCGTCTGGAAAGAACTGCCGGCGACCGAGGACTATCCCGCCACGAAGTTCAACGCTCCGCCCTACAAGTTCTCCAGGAGCGACGTCGGGTTGCGGACCCCACCGGCCCTCTTCGGTGAGCACAACGACTACGTGTACCGGGAACTCCTGGGTGTGACCGAGGAAGAGTACGAGCGCCTCGCCGAGGCCGGACACATCGCCGACACCTATGATCCCAACGTGATCGCGACGGCATGATGAACAGCGCGCGCAGGCAGGTCCAAGCGAACGGCATCACGCTCGATTTGACCGAAGCGGGCACGGGCTTTCCCGTCGTCCTCTGTCACGGTTTCCCCGAGTTGGCCTACTCCTGGCGGCACCAGGTCCGCGCGCTGTCCGCGGCAGGCTACCGGGTTATCGCGCCGGACCAGCGTGGGTACGGCCGGAGCAGCAAGCCGGAGGCAATCGAAGCCTACGACCTCGACTCCCTCGCGGGGGACGTGGTCGGGTTGATGGAGGCTCTCGGGATCGAGAAGGCGGTCGTCGTCGGGCATGACTGGGGCAGTCCGGTGGTTTCTCACGTCGCCCTGACGTATCCCGAGCGTGTGCAGGCGGTCGCGTGGCTGAGCGTCCCGCATGCTGCCAGGGCCGGCCGCCCGCCGCTTGATTCGATGCGCGAGATGGCCGGCCCCGACCACATCTTCTACATCGACTACTTCCAGGCGCCCGGGATCGCAGACGCGGAACTCATGGCCGATGTTCGTGCCAGCCTCCTGGGGTTCCTCTGGTCGATCTCCGGGGACGCACCCCGGGAGGAGCGGTTCCAGCCGATTAAGCGCGGCCGGCGCTTCGTCGATTCATTCTCGCCGCCCGCGCGGTTGCCAACCTGGCTCTCGGAGGACGATCTGCGGGTCTACGTGGACGCGTTTTCAGAATCGGGATTCACCGGCGGGCTCAACTGGTACCGGAATGTGAATCGAAACTGGGAACGGTCGGAGCGCCTCGCCGGCGCCATCGTCCGGCAGCCTGCCCTCTTCGTAACGGGGTCCAGGGACCCCGCCCGCAACCCCGCAGCCATGGAACGACTGCCCGAGACTGTCGCCGACCTGCGCGGGGTCCACATCCTCGAAGGGTGCGGTCACTGGACGCAGCAGGAGCGCCCGGACGAGGTGAACCGGATCTTGATCGAATTTCTCAACGACGTTACTGGAGGGACGAGCCAATGAGGCTGGAAGGAAAAGTCGCCATCGTCACGGGCGCGGCATCGGGCATTGGCGCCGCCACGGCCGGACTCTTCGCGGAAGAAGGTGCGCAGGTGCTTGCCGTGGACCTCCCGGGCACTGCGCTCGCTGATACCCACGGCGGTGCGGAACGGATTCGCCGGTTCGAGGCGAACGTTGCTGACGAAAGCGCGGCCGATGGCATCGTGGGCGAGGCCCTCAGCCGCTTCGGCAAGCTGGACATCCTGATGAACAACGCCGGCGTTGGCTCGAATGCCCTCGCAGAGGTGCTCCCCACCGAGGAATGGGACCGGGTCTTCAGCGTCAACCTGAGGGGCATGTTTCTGCTCTGCCGGCGAGCAATCCCCGAACTACGCGCGAACGGCAGGGGCCGGATCATCAACGTAGCCTCAGTCATGGCCGAACGGACCGACTACGGCCTCTCGGCGTACACGGCGGCGAAGCACGGTGTCGCCGGCCTGACGAAGACGCTGGCGCTCGAACTCGGCAAGTTCGGCATCACGGCGAATTACATCCTCCCGGGCGCCATCTACACCGGCATGACCCGCCAGAATTTCGACCAGGACTACATCCGCCAGGTATGGGAGAAGAAGGCGGCACTTCGCAGGCTCGGCCAGCCCATCGATATCGCGCACGGAGCACTTTTCCTCGCGTCCGACGACTCGGACTTCGTGACCGGCCATGGCCTGGTGGTCGACGGCGGGCTTACCCTTCGGACCTAGTCCCGGCGGCGAGGTCTTCCATCCGCTTCTTCGGGCGGCGCTTCTCAATCCGGACTGCGCAGACCTTGTACTCCGGTATGCGCGAGGCTTCGTCGTAGGCGTTGTTCGTCAGGAAGTTGGCGGCGCTGTCGTTCAGCTTGACGAAGGGCACGAAGACGTTCCGCGGCTGCACGGCGTCGGTCACGATCGCCTCGCCAACCAGCCGGCCACGGCGCGACAGCACGACAACCGCGTCGCCATCGCCAACGCCGGCGGTTCGTGCGTCGTCCGGGTGAATGGCGACTGGAAGCGTATCGAGGCGGTCGAGCAATCCCTGGACGCGGCGGGTAATGGTGCCCCCATGCCAGTGATAGAGCACCCGCCCGGTGTTGAGCGTGAGCGGGTAGTCGTCGTCGGGGGTCTCGTCGGCCACTTCGCCCTGCTGCACCGGCACGAACCTGCCGCGCCCCCGGGGGGACGAGCCGGCGTAGAGGAAGCGCGTGCCCGGGTGGTCCGGAGCCGGGCACGGCCACTGGACGCCGCCCTCACGCTCCAGCCGTGCGTGGCTCAGCCCAGAGAGGAACGGCGTGAGTTTCGCCATCTCGTCGAAGACATCCGCGGACGAGCCGTACTCAAACTGCTGCGGGTCGATCCCTGCTGCAGGGGCCATCCGCCGGGCCAGGTCGGCGATGATCTCCCAGTCGGGTCGAGACTGCCCGAGCGGTTCGATCGCCTTTCGAACGCGTTGGACCCGCCGCTCGCTGTTGGTGAAGGTGCCGTCCTTTTCCGCGAACGAGCATGCGGGCAGAACGACATCGGCAAGCTGCGCCGTTTCGTGGAGGAAGAGGTCCTGGACGACGAGAAAGTCGAGTTGCCGGAACAGGCCGGTGGCGTGATGGAGGTTGGGCTCGCTGAGCAGCGGGTTCTCGCCCACGATGTACATCGCTTTGATCTCGCCGGTCGCGATGCGCTCCACCATGTCCGTCGCCTTGATCCCCGGCTCGCGATTGAGCCCCGCGCCCCAGAGTTCTTCGAACTGTGCGACGCCGCCATCGGCGAGGGGCCGGTAGCCCGGCAGTGAGTCCGGGATGCAGCCCGCATCGCCGCATCCCTGCACGTTGTTCTGTCCCCGGAGCGGCGAGACGCCCGAGCCCGCCCGCCCGAGCTGGCCGCTGAGCAGGGCAAGGTTGAGCAAGGAGTGAGCGTTGTCGGTCCCGGACGGG
>DATBWD010000334.1:0-9261 GCA_036515015.1 Tepidiformaceae bacterium | reverse complement strand
GTCTTCCAACTCATCCAGCAGCGCGGCGAAATTTCTACCGAAGAGATGTACGAAGTCTTCAACATGGGCATCGGGCTGGTGGTCTTCGTCTCTGCCGACGATGCCGAAGCCGTCCAGCAGGCCATCCCGGAGGCCCTCCGCGTCGGCCACGTCGCCGAGTTCACCGGCCGCCGCGTCGAACTCCAGGGCCTCTAGCAGATCGTCGGCACTCACCAGGGAGGAGCCACGGGTGGTTCCCCCCTGCGCCTCCGTGGCGACGCTAGGGGCCAACCTGCAGCTGGCCGTTGATGACCCCATCCACATGCAGGTCGGCTGTCTGGAATAGCTCACCATGCGCCGGGATGCTGGTGTCTCCGGCATGGAGCACCTGCGTGTGGGTGATCCCCGGCGTGCTAACCGAGACGATGTGTGCCATTGCGGCCAGTGGGGTCGCTGCGAGCGCCACCACCAGGGCCATGACGACGACAATCCTTCGAAGGTACGAGTTCATGGGGCAAAATCCTTTGACGGTCTTGACCCTCAGCTGAGGATCAGGGCCCTGTTCTACCGATCGACCGGCATCCCCGTCAAGTTGTAACGCGCCAGGACATACCCCCGGTCCCCGCCCGCATCGACCCAACGAGCATCTATTGCCGCGATCTCCTTCGCCGCACTCGCCTCCAGCCGGCAGGATCCTCGACCCGACCGATCCGCTTTATGAGGAGACCAGAAAGGTCCAGAACGGCATGATCGACCGGAGGCCGAGCCTCATCGCCGTCTGTCACGGGACGGCCGACGTCATCCAGGCTGTGAACTTCGCCGTTGGCAACGGTGTCGAAATCTCCGTCCGGGGAGGCGGCCACAACGTCGCAGGCACCGCCGTCTGCGATGACGGCCAGTACGACCCGGACAACGTCTTCCACATGAACCAGAACGTCCGGCCGCTTCCATAGGTTCTCCGGCGGCGGCGTCAGCGCTCGTGCCGCTGCGACCGGTTACCCCCGGCCGTAGCGGCTCACTTCCTGCTCCATCCGCAACGGCTGGACCACGGCCCGCCGGTCGTACTCGCCCCAGCCCTCGCGCGGGACCATCCACATGATCTCGAACTCGTTCCCGTCGGGGTCCTTGCCGTAGAGCGACTTGGTCGCCCCGTGGTCGCTCCTGCCCGTGAGTGCGTCCAGGTTCGCCAGCACCGCCTCGGCTTCAGCGAGGTCCTCGATTCGAGGTACCTCCCACGCCAGGTGGTAGAGGCCCGTGGCGCCGCGCGGCGGGCTTGGCGCCTGTTCGCCAACTTCCATCAACCCCAGGTCATGGTGGTTCGACCCACCGGCCGCTCGCAGGAACGCCATCCGTCCCCCTTCGCGGGCAATCTCCTCAAACCCGAAGGCTTCACGGTAAAATGCGACCGCCCGGTCCAGGTTTCGCACATAGAGGACGGCGTGGTTCAATCGCTGGATTGGGATAGGCATGGGGCAAAACCTCCGGTGAATCGTGTCATTGGTCCGCGCAGGGACGATAATCTACTGTTCGCTCCCGTGCTGACACTTGTCAAGCCCCTTACGATATGTAAGACTAAATCCAAGAGGTAATCCCAGTCATGGAAGAGCACCAGAGCGCGTTTTGTCCCCGCTTCCACAAGGCCGTCGAACTGATCGGGCGGCGCTGGAGCGGCGCCATCCTGCGTGCCCTCCTCGCCGGCCAGGTGCGCTTCACCGACCTCGCCCAGACGGTCCCCGGCCTCTCCGATCGCCTCCTGTCCGAACGCCTCAAGGAGTTCGAAGTCGAAGGCCTCATCGAACGCATTGTCTATCCCGAAACTCCAGTCCGCATCGAATACCACCTGACCGACAAGGGCCGCTCGCTCGAGGCCGTCGTGCGCGACATCTCCGAGTGGGCCGAGCAGTGGCTGCCCGCGGACGACGCCGTCGCCGCCCACTAACCCGCGCTACACCCTCCCTGCCCTCGATAGCAGCCTGTCATCCGGCCGTTCCGGCTGCGACGGTTCCGCAAGGCTGCCCGGCCTAGCATGAGGGAAAGATCGCCCGTTTCGGGCGAATCCCCATGGAGGTTCCACGATGCAGGATCGAGAACGGTTCAACGAGGGCCAGCGAGGCCGCAGCCAGGTCGGCCGCCAGTCGTACCGCCCCTACGGTGATTACGACCAGGAGAGCGAATACGGCCGTCGCGAGGAATTCGAAGGCTACGGCCGCGGCGGCTACGACCAGGAGGGCGGCTCCCAGGGCTCCTTCCCCGGGATGGAGCGCCGCGAAGGCGGCTACCGCGGTGGGAGGGGCCGCGACTGGCGCGAAGAAGACCAGCTCGGCCGCGGTGGCGGCGCCTTCGACCGCGGCCAACGAGAAGCCCGGATGATGCGCGGCACCGATTACCAGCGCGGCCGCGGTGGCTTCGGCCGTGAGGGCCGCTACGAACGCGATTACGGTCGCGAAGACTTCGGCTTCGATACCGACGACTGGGAACGTAGCTACGAGACGCGCGGAGCCTACGACCGTGGCTACGAGACGCGCGGTTTTGGCGGCGCCACAACCTACAGGACCTCCGAAGGTCCCTTCGCGGGCCGCGGCCCCAGCGGCTACCAGCGCTCCGACGACCGCATTCGCGAAGATGTCTGCGAGCGCCTCAGCAACCATGGCTGGGTCGATGCCACCGGCATCGAGGTCGACGTGAAGAATGGCGAAGTCACCCTCAAGGGCTCCGTCCACGACCGCAACCAGAAGCGGATGGCCGAATACGCCGTCGACGACGTGGCCGGCGTCCGCGAAATCCACAACGAGGTGCGCGTCAGCCGCGAAGGTGTCATGGCCGGCGAACACCGCGACCCGTTCAAGCCCGAATCCAGCGACTAACTCCGAAACCCGGCGTTCAAAAGGGAGCCTGTAATGCACAGGCCCCTTCTCGCCCTTCCGTTGCGTGGGCGTAACAATACCATCACATTACTCTCCCGTTTCTGCTTCTTCACCTTCTCTATTTGCACTGCGCCCTAGACTTCGCCGCGGATCGGGCCGCGCCTCCGCGGCCCGGCCCAAAGGGGGGAGTAATGAAAACCACAGCCTTGCCGAAGCTTGTCCCGCTACTGGTCATGGTTGGCGCGCTCGTCGCGCTCGCAGCCTGCGGGGACGACGATGACGACACTGCAGTCACCCCGGCCGCCGGTGGCGGCGCAACCGAAACCCCGGCCGCGGCGTCACCCACTACGGCGGCCACCGCCACCACGGGAACCGGGACCGAGGACGGCCCGACGGTCACCGTCGGCGACATCTTCTTCAACCCCGACAGCCTCACCGTCAAGGCCGGCGAGACGGTCCGTTGGGTGTGGTCGGGGTCGCTGCCGCACTCAGTGCGCCTGGAAGATGAGACCTCGCCGACTCATACCGGTTCCGGCGAGTTCGAGTTCACCTTCAACGAACCCGGCACCTACGACTACGTCTGCGGCGTCCACGGCGAAAGCATGCCCGGCACCATCATCGTCGAGTAGCCACGGGGCATATCAGAGGCGGGCGGTCTACTTGATCGCCCGCAGCCAGATGAGCGCCTCTTCGATGCCGATGAGCGGCCCCCAGAAGCGTTCGCAGTAGTACTGTGACCGCTCGTCCCGGTTCGCCAGGGCATCGAGGATCCGGCCCAGCACCCTGCGGAACCGGTCCGGCAGGACCGTGTCGTTGTTCAGGTTGAACGTCAGCCGCTGCTTCACCATCTTGAACTTGGCCGGGTGGTAGTAGCCGAAGTAGCGGCCGTCATCGGTGCTCGGGTCGAAGTAGTCGAACGTGTCCAGCAGGACGCCGCGCCGGTGGGTCGGGTCCTTCCACGTCATATAGAGCGTGCTGCCGTGCGGGAAGCGGAAGTGCACCAGCGCTCCCGGCTTGCAAATCCGCCACACCTCGCCCATGAACGCCAGCAAATCGTCGACGTGCTCCACCAGGTGCGAGGCGTAGACCTCGTCGACGCTGTTGTCGCGAAACGGCAGCGTGCCCATCACGTCCACGAGAAGGTCGACCTGCGGGATCCGCGCGATGTCGAGGCCGATAGCCCCCTCGCGCTTGCGGTTGCCACATCCCAGGTCCACCACCACCCGCCGGCAGCTATCGGGGCTTCGTCCGTTGTCGGTCATGTGTTTGCGATTATCGGCCGCGCCCGCGGCTCGCACCATAGAGCCCGCCTTAACCGTTCTCTCCTCGGGCGATGAACTCCCTGAGCGCCTCGTTGAACTCCGCCGGCCGCTCCAGGTGCACCCAGTGGCCGCAGTCCAGCGTCCGGATGTCGATGCCCGGCGCCGCCCGTCGTAGTTCGTCGTAGTACCCCTCCGGCTCCTGCCCGTGGATCGACATTGCCGGGAGCGTCCCGAGCGCCGCCATGTCGGCATCTCCGCGCTCGTGCAGTTCGTCGGTCGTTGCCTCGAAGAGGATCGCCCAGAGCGCCTGGGCAATCTCGATCGGGGTGCTCATCGCCTGCTCGATCACGTCCTCGCGCTGTTGCTCCGGCATGAGCGGGGTGATAAGCCCGCGCAGGAACTGCTCCCGGAACGCGAGGTGATGCTCCTGCGAGCGCACCACGTCTTCCCACTGCGCCAGCTGCGCGTGCAGCCCCGCCAGGTCCAGCGGCTGATCGACGATCACAACCGCGCGGGCGAAGTCTGGATAACGCCGCGCGATTTCGGCCGCCAGGAACCCGCCGAAACTGTGTCCCACCACGATCGGCTGGTCCAGCCCCAGCGACTGCCAGAGCGCCACGACGTCGCTCGAAAGCGCCTCCGGGAAGTACGCATGGTCCCCGGCAAACGACGACTGCCCGTGCCCGCGCATGTCCGGCGCGATACAGCGCCGCTCCTTGCTGAACTCCGCAATGGTCTCTCGCCAGCCGTCCGAACTGTCGCACCAGCCGTGCAGGAAGATGAGTGCCGGTTCCCCCTCACCCTCGTCCTTGTAGTGCAACCTGCATGAGTGGCTGGTGAATATCGGCATGCGCTGGTGCCCCCTCGAGAGGATGCCGCTAAGTCTAGTGCACCGTGCTCCCCATGTACCGAGCGCGCTAACGCGCCCCTGCCTAACGTCAAGGCATGAAGGGGCGCTGGACGTCTCGGGCGAGAGGGGAGAGCTCTCTCGCTCCGGGCATGGGAGCGCGTTCGCATCGGCGGTCGGTTCTGCTCATTAGGCAGTTGAGCGCGACCGCTCAGTCCCCCAACCTAAATGGCCTGTGCCATGCCCGTTACGAACTCGTAACGGGCTTTGAATTACGCTACCGTTGTCGACTCTCTCATTGAGAGGTGTTGACGCCTCCCTGCTAACGGGTAAGCTTGGAGCTTGCCCGGACGGGTTCCGAAGGGGTTTCTAAGTGGGCGTTGCAGCGCAGAGTCTGCCAGAAAAAGCACGCGAACTCTTCTCCGAAGATCGCCTGCCCGAAGGGTTCGGGTGGGTGGCCTGGCTTTCCCCGCGTAACATGCGCCTGTTCGCCGTTGAATTAAACGCAGCGCTGGCGAACCCTGACCAGCTTGCTCTTCAGGCTTTGCTCGATTCCTGGATCGCGACAGCTGAACTAGACCATGCCACCGAGGTCCAGGAAGCAATGGAACGGAACCGCCGAGGATCGTTTAAGGCGGTCGATCCGGAATGGCTGAAGAAGAGGCTCTCTACTCAGTAAACCCCTGGGATATGGAAGAGTTCTTCCAAGTCCTTCAGACGTTTCCCCCAGCTCAACAAGAGCGCGTCATCCAATTCATGGCGCAGCACTTCACTCGCCGCCCGAAGGTCATGATTCCGGGCCAACTCAAGGCGCTAAGAGGAAAGTGGCAGGGCACATTCCAGCTAGAGTGCGGCGGGGGTCGGCGGCTCCTATACGAAGTAGACGACCAGCGGCGAGCGGTCAACATCATCTACCTGGGCGACCATCCCGAGTGGGACAAGCACCGCAAGATGGATCGCGGCCGCTGATAGGGGGAAGACCTCCTATCACTTCGTCCGCATCGAGTAGCTCCTGTACCGGTGCCCCCCTTCTTTCCCCTCCCCTTCCCACCGCACCTTTTTCGTTGCGCTGATTCTGGTTAACGTTCCCCCACATGGGCCCGCGCATCCTCATCCTCTGCCGAGGACACATCGGCACCCACATGTCGAGCCCCGGCATCCGCGGGACCGCAATGGCCCGTGTCCTCGCCGAGCAGGTGCCCGGCGCGCGCGTCACGCTCGCCGGCCTCAACCCCGACCCCGTCATGCCGAAGGGCCTGCCCTTTCGCTCCATCCACTGGAGCGCCCGTAACGTCCTTGGCCTCGTCAAAGATCACGACATCATCATCTCGTCCGGCATGCCGCCCCACGTTGCCGCCTTCTTCCCCACGAAGCGCTTCGTCGTCGACCTCTTCTCCCAGTACGCCATGGAGTGGATGGAAGTCGGCATGCAGCACTACGAAGGCTTCAAGCGCGCCGCCTGGGTCGAACGCACCCGCACCATCCTCGCGATGCAACTCACCCTCGCCGACCTCGTCCTCACCTGTAACGAACGCCAGCGCGACAGCTACATCGGGATGATGATGTCGCTCGGGCTCATCTCGCCCGCCGTCTACGACGCCGACCCGACCCTCCGACGCTACATCGATGTCGCGCCCCACGGCCTCCGTCCGGAGCCCCCGGCCAGCGCCCGCTCGGTCCTCCGCGGCGTCCATCCCGGCTTCAAGGAAGACGACAAAATCATCATCTGGAACGGCGGCATCATCCAGTGGTACGACCCGGCGACGCTCGTCGAAGCCCTCCGCCGCCTCGACCGCGACGACATCAAGCTGCTCTTCCTTGGCGCCGCCTACCCCGGTGTCGAAGAACTCGGTCGTGGCATCCGCTTCCAGGACGCCAAGGGCATGGCCCGCGAAAACGGCCAGTTGGACCGCACCATCTTCTTCGAAGAAGGCTGGGTCTCCCACGATGCCGCGAGCCGCTATGTCCTCGAAGCCGACATCGGCGTCTGCTCCTACTTCGACAACCTCGAAACCCGCTACAGCCACCGCACCCGCTTTGTCGACCTCATCTGGGCCGAACTCCCGTTCATCTGCACCCACGGCGACATCCTCGCCGAACAGGTCGAAAAGAACCGCTGGGGCCTCGTCGTCCCCGAGGAAGACCCGGCCGCCCTCGCCTGCGCCATCGAACGCCTCCTCGACGACGCCGATTTCCAGGCGGAGTGCAAGCGAAACCTCGCGAATGCCCGCCCCGAACTCCAGTGGGAAGTGACCCTCCGGCCCCTCATCGAGTTCTGCAGCGATGACCGCCCCCCCTTGGCCCCGAAGTGGGAACGGATGCCCGGCCTCGCCCAGCGCGTCCTCTCTTACACTGCTCGCCGTGCCATCTTCCAGTTTGCGAGCCCTCGTGACACAGAGCGCCGCCAGTGACCAGGATCCTCATGCTCTCTCGCGCGGTCGTTGGTCCGGAGATGGCGAGTCCCGGCGTTCGCGCATATCAGCTCGCCGGTGCCCTTGCCCGCCAGCTCCCGGGAGCCGAAGTCACCCTCGCTATCCCCGAAGACCGGGGCGAATTCCCGTTGCCCCATCCGAATGTGAAGGTGCAGCGCTGGAACTCCAACTCGGAAGCACTGGGCCTGGCCCGCGAGCACGACGTCTCCATCGCCCGGAACTTCCCGCCGCTCTTCGCGCGCCTCCTGGGCGAACGGCGTTTCGCCCTCGACGGCTTCACCCCGCTCTACATCGAATGGATGGAACTCTCCAGGCGCACGGTTCGGCCCAGGTGGCGTCGCACCTGGATGGCCAGCAACCGCTGGTACCTCAACCTCCAGCTCACTCTCGCCGACTACATCTTCTGCGCCGACGAGCGGCAGCGCGACCTCTGGATCGGCATGCTCATGGCCCTCTCCCTCGTCCCGCCCGATGTCTACGAACGCGACCCCTCGCTCCGCCGGTTCATCGATATCGTCCCCTATGGCGTGCCGTCGAACCCCCTCGACGCTCGCGGGCCGGTCATGAAAGGCGTCATCCCCGGCATCCGGCCTGCCGACCGGGTCCTCCTCTGGAACGGCGGCGTCACCGACTGGAACGACCCGTTCACCCTGCTCAAGGCCATGGACCAACTCTGCACCCGCCGTGACGACGTCCACCTCGTCTTCATGGGCGCGAACCACCCCGACTTCGTCTTCGGGCCAGGCGGAGGCGTCCTCCGCGGCGCCATCGAAATGGCGAAGGAACTCGGCCTCTACGGCCGGAACGTCCACTTCCTTGAAGGCTGGGTGCCCTACGAGCGCATCGACGACTACCTCGCCGAAGCCGATGCAAGCGTCTGCCTTGGCTACGAAAACCTCGAAAGCCGCTTCGCCTTCCGCACCCGCTACGTCGACCTCTTCCGCGCCCGTGTGCCGCTGCTCTGCACCCGCGGCGACGTCCTCGCCGACCGTGTCGAATCCGACCCCCTCGGCATCACCGTGCCCGAGCGTGATGTCGAGGCCGTTGTCGCAGGCATCGAACGCCTGCTGGGGGATGGGGAGTTCGCCGCCGAGTGCAGGGAGAACCTCGGCGTCATCGGCGGCGAACTCGCCTGGGACGTTGCCGTCGAACCGCTTGCACAGTTCTGCGGGTCGAGCGACACGTTCGCTACCCCGGCCCCCCGCCGACGCCTGCAGGCGTATACCCGCGCGGGCGGCTACCTTGCAATGAAGAAGATCTGCAAGAGCCCGCCGCTCCACTGAGGCGCGCGGCTACGAAAGGAACCAACAATGGCCCTCCACATGGTCGTGCTGACCCATTCCCCCGAAAGCTGCGGCTGGCGCAGCGAAGAATGCGGGGCGACCTTCGGCCGCGCCTTCGGTAGCTTCCGCCAGACGGCCTCGAGCCACGGTGCCACCGTCCAGGGCGCCTGGGTGAACACCGCCGCCCACCGCCACTACGTCCTCATCGACGCGCCCAACGCCCACGCCGTCAACTCCCTCCTGAGCGACGCCGGCCTCCTCGCCATCATCACCTGCGAGGTCACCGCCGTAGAGGACTTCTCCTCCGCCCTCACCTGATCCGCGAGACGACAGTATTTGTCGCAGATGTTCATTCCCAAGGCGGATAAACAACTGATATAGTGATGCGCGATGCTCCACATCAGGGCTCCGGCTCTGCGGAGGGCGCATGTTCAAGATTCTGAAGCGGCGCGCGGGGCACCGGCCCCAGCACTCGCGGGACGTGCGTTTCGCGGCCCTCGACTTCGAAACGACCGGGTTCTGGTGGGGTGGCAACGACCGCGTTATCGAGGTCGGTATCGCTGTCTTCACGCTCGACGGCGAGGGGATGGAGGA
>DATBWD010000333.1:0-6532 GCA_036515015.1 Tepidiformaceae bacterium | reverse complement strand
GTGCTCACCGAAAGTACGCCAACGCCATGCTTGCCGGCCGTCGTCGGCCCCGCCGGCGAGAACGTGCTCGCCACCGCAACCGGCATGTGGGGCACGCTGTAAGGCGCCATCTGCAGCCGCGCCTCTCGCATCACGAACCAGTCCGTCTCCATCGAAACGGTCTCCCCCCGCAGCAGCCGCATGATCGCACCGAGCGACTCATCCATCCGCGGCCGCTGTGTCACCGGGTCGATGCCCATCATGTACGCGTCCGACGACAGCGCCCCCGGCCCGACTCCGAGCATCGCCCGCCCGCGCGTCAGGTGGTCGAGCTGCACCATCCGGTCCGCCACCATCAACGGGTGGTGGTAGGGCAGGCTCACGACCCCCGTCCCCAGCCGGATCCGCCGCGTCCGCTGCGACGCCGCCGCGATCATGATCTCCGGCGACGCAATCAGCTCCCAGCCGGCGCTGTGGTGCTCGCCGATCCACGCCTCGTCGTAGTCCAGCCGGTCCAGGAGTTCTATCAGTTCGAGGTCGCGCTCCAGCGCCAGGGTGGGGTTTTCTCCCACCCGGTGGAACGGTGCCATGAAAATGCCAAAGTTGAGCCGCGTCGGCCGGTACGTCATCTGGTACGCCTTTCCAAAGCGAGGTCGATTCGCCGACTATACGCATTCTCGCCCAAAGAAGGAGGCTGCAACTGCTCCTCTTTCGGTTCGCTTCGCGACGCTCGTGAAACGCACCACCTCGCCCCTTTATTCCTCGCAACCCGCCGTGCTGCCACCCTCAACTGGCACTCCCGGCCTCGACTGCGAGGACACGATGCCCGTCTACATCGGCGCCTCCGGCTGGCAATACCGCCATTGGCGGGCTGACCGCTTCTACCCACGCGGCCTCAAGACAGTCGATGAACTCGCCTTCTACGCCGAGCGCTTCCAGGTCGTGGAGGTGAACAACACCTTCTACCGCCTCCCCCAGTCCGGTGTCTTCTCGAAGTGGGCGGCCGGCACCCCGGATGACTTCATCTTTGTCGTCAAAGCGAGCCGCTTCCTCACCCACATCAAACGCCTCAAGGACCCGGAAGAACCGGTCGACCGCTTCATGCAGCGCGCGAAGCACCTGGGCCGTAAGCTCGGACCCGTCCTCCTCCAGTTGCCTCCGAACTTCCCCTGCGACGTGGCTCGTCTCGAAGCCGCGCTCGCGGCGTTCGGCAAGGACGTCCGCCTCGCCGTCGAATTTCGCCACCCCTCCTGGTTCGTCGACGAGGTCCGGGCCACCCTCGAGCGCCGCAATGCCGCCCTCTGCATCGCCGACCGCCACTCCCGCCTCGTCACACCCGGCTGGCGCACGGCCGACTGGGGCTACATCCGCTTCCACGAAGGGTCGGCCATGCCCCACCCCTGCTACGGCGAAGCAGCCCTGGAGTCGCGAGCAGACCTCCTCAGTCGTCTCTTCGGCCAGGGGGTGGATGTCTACGCCTTCTTCAACAACGACCCGCGCGGCTGCGCCGTCCGCGACGCCGCACTGTTTGCCGGAGCAGTCGAACGGGAAGGCCTCGAACCTACCCGCGTGCCCGCGCCGATCGCAGTCGAACAGGCCTGACGGCCGTCACTGGCTCCTGGTGGCGTCCGGGATGGATGGCCCGAATACCGGGCGGAATTGCGCCGCCAGTGCATCCACGGTCCATGGGCCCCTGCCCTGCAACACCACTTGCGGGGCGATGTTGTTGTACAGCGTGACCCGGTATCCGCTCACCCCGAAGCAGCGCCCCGTGACCCAGGCCGCCTCCTCCGAGGCGAGGTACGCCACGGTCGGCGCGATGTTCGATGGGTCACGCTCCGTCCCGGCCGATTCGCCCGATGGCACGGTGTTCGCAGGATTCTGGCGCCGGTCGCTCGGTACCGTGTCCGTCATGCGCGTTGCTGCCCCCGGGGCGATCGAGTTCGCCGTCACGCCGTACCGTCCAAGCGCCCTCGCGCAACTCAGCGTGAACCCCCAGATGCCCATCTTCGCGGCGGCGTAGTTTGGCTGCCCCGGCGCCCCGAATAGCCCCGACCCCGAAGTGAAGTTGATAAGCCGTCCGCCCTCGCGCGCCTGCCGCCAGTGGATCGAAGCGAACCGCGTCGTCGCGAACGTGCCTTTCATGTGCACGCGCACGACCGCATCCCACTCCTCTTCCGTCATGTTGAATATCATCCGATCGCGAAGGATGCCGGCCACATTCACGAGAATGTCCAGGCGGCCCCACTCGTTCAGCGCCGTCCGCACCATGTTCTCCGCGGCGTCCATGTCCGAGACGTCCGAGTAGTCGGCCAGCGCCTCACCCCCTGCCGCCTTTATCTCCGTGGCGACCTGTTGCGCGGGCATCTGGTCGGCGCCCTCGCCCGCCACCGAGACGCCGAGGTCGTTCACGAGTACCTTCGCGCCTTCCTTCGCCAGTAGCAGCGCCACCCCCCGTCCAATCCCGCGCCCGCCACCGGTCACGATTGCCGTCTTGCCATCCAGCCTTCCAGCCATGAGCTGTGTTTCCTTTCCAACAAGAGATTGGAGCAGCGGAATCTTACCCTAACGTCAAGATGACGCACTACTGCCCCCCCGCCGCATCTTGCCGCTCGACCGCCCACCGCCCGCTCCCGTATGTTTGCGCCAGAGCACTACCGGACATCTCCTCGTCCGCAACAGGGAGCATCCATGGCGCGTCCGCTGGATGGCATCGTGGTCGTCGACCTCACCGAATACGTCGCCGGCCCCTACGGCACGATGATGCTGGCCGATATGGGAGCCGAAATCCTCAAGGTCGAACCGTTCGAGGGCGACCACTGGCGGCGGCAGCAACCGGTCGAAGGCCGCGAAAGCCGCTACTACATCGGGGTCAACCGCGGTAAGAAGAGCATCGCCCTCCGCCTCGATACGCCCGAGGGCCGCGAAATCGTCCACGACCTGGTTCGAACTGCCGATGTGGTCGTCGTCAACTACCGTCCAGGCCTCGCCGAAAAGTTCGGCGTCGACTACGACACGCTCGCCGCCATCAATCCCCGCCTGATCTACTGCGCCATCTCCGCATTTGGCGACCGGGGCCCCTACAGTGGCCGCCCCGGATTCGACCTCCTCGTCCAGGCCATGACGGGCATGATGGACTTCGAACGAAAGATCGACCGCGGCGTGCCTGTCGGCGTCTCAACCTTTGCCCCCGCCGACCTCAGCACCGGCATGTTCTCCGCCTACGCCATCGTCTCCGCCCTCTTCCAGCGCGAGCGGACGGGCGTCGGCCAGCGGATTGATACGAGCCTGTTCGCCTCCGCACTGGCGATCCAGTACCGCCCTCTGCTCTCGATCGAAGGCCTCGACGCCGAGAAGCGGGCGATGATCCTCGAGACCGTCACCGCCGCCCGCGAGCACCACGCCTCCTATGAGGACATGCTCGCCTTCCGGACCGGCATGGGCCTCGGCCGCGCCGTCGCCAAGTACTACCGCGTCTACCAGACGGCCGACTCGCTCGTTTGTGTCGCCTGCCTCAACAACCGTCAGCGTCGCAACCTCCGCGATGCGCTCGGCGTGCACGATCCCATGGTCGATGGGGCCGTCTATCCCAATCACCCGGCCCTCACCGAGGACGATCACGAAGAAATGATGAAAAACTACGAGCGGGCCTTCCTCACGAAGACCACTGCCGAGTGGCTCGCTGTCTTCGAATCGGTCGATGTCCCGTGTGTCCCGGTACTCCTCAACGAAGAGGTCTTCGACCACCCGCAGGCCAGCGAAAATGGGCTGATCATGACGCTCGAACACCCCGTGGTCGGCCCGATCCGCCAGCCGGTCACCCCCATCCGCATGAGCAATGCGGAGACCGGGCAGCGCTCCGCCGCCCCCGCGTTCAGTGCGAACGAACGCGAAATCCTTCAGCGCCTGAGCTACTCAGATGAACGAATCGCCGCCCTCGAAGCGGCCGGGGTCGTCCAGCCCTCGTCTTTGGGAGACCGCTAGCGTCCTGCGGCTGCCCCGCTGTTCGCCCCGCCGTCGCCGTTGTCCGGCTGGACAAGCCCGATCGGGCTGAACGCGAACGCCAGCGCCAGGATGACGCTGATGACCAGCGCTACGGTGCTCGTGGTGAACCACGACCGCTCCCTTTGCGGGGGAAAAGCAGGAGATAGAGGTTGGGGAGCGCGTGCGGCCATCGAAGGGTTCCTCCGTGTGGTACCCCGCCATGCAGCAGGGAACCTCAACGCTACAGCCAGGCTTCGTCGCTCCCGTAATCCACGGGCCGCTACCCCTAACGCCGACATAACAGCCGGGTGAATAATTCGTAATCTTCACACTTGTCAGTTCATTATCGACCCGAGGAAGTCCGCGGCGGCCCGGGTCGCTTCCTCGATGGCCTCGTCGTGGCGTCGCCCCGAAGCCCTGCCTGGCTTCAGGTCGTGGTCACCGTCTTCGATCCAGTGCAGCCTGATCGATCCCGACAACCGGTAGCCTTCTACCTCCGCCCGGGTCCCGAACGGGTCCCTCGTGCCCTGCACGACCAGCGCGGGCGTTCTGAGGCTCTCCAGGTGCGCCGTCCGGGTCTTTCCCGGCCGGCCCGGCGGATGAAACGGGTACCCGAAACAAACGAGCGCCCCCGCTCCCACCTCGTCGGCAACCATGCTCGCCATGCGGCCGCCCATCGACTTGCCCCCGACGGCCAGCCGTTTCGCTTCCCCGAACTGCCCGATCACCTCCCGCCACGTGTCCAGGAGGACATCCTCCCGGTCGGGGGGCCGCTTGCGGCCATCCAGCCTGCGCCGCGCCATGTAGGGAAACTCGAAGCGCACCACCCGCATGCCACCTTCCGCCAGCCCTCCTGCGACGCGCTCCATGAACGCGCTGTCCATTGGGGCGCCTGCGCCGTGTGCCAGCAGCAGCGTCCACTCCGCGTCGTCGGGGCCATCCATCAGGAACTCTCGTCCGGTCACAACCGCCGAGTCTAGCAGGAGGATGCCGGGACAACGCCCAGAGCGTTACGCTGAGACCATGGATGCCCGCTCGACAGGCGTTGTCGTGGTCGTAATCGGCGTGGCCGTCATTCTTGTCGGCCTGCTCGTCATGACCGGCGCGCTCAACTGGTTCGGACGCCTCCCCGGCGACATCCGCTACGAGTCCGGCAATACCCGCATCTACATCCCCATCACGACGATGCTGCTCGTCTCGGTCGGCCTCAGCGTCGTCCTCTACATCGCCCGCCGCATCTTCTAACCCACAAGGACCCACGAAGCGTTGCCCAAACCCGACTACACCTCGCTCGAATTGCCCCCACCACCGCCTGGCCGGCCCTACGTCCTGATGAACATGGTCATGTCCGCCGATGGCAAGGTCGTCATCGAAGGCACCGAACAGGGCATCGGCAGCAAGACCGACCAGCGCCTCATGCGCGAACTTCGCGTCAACGCCGATGTCGTCCTCAACGGCGCGGGCACCCTCCGCGCGAGCGGCGCATCCTCCCGTCTCGGCGATTCCGCCCTCGAAGAACTTCGCATCGCCCGAGGCAAGCCGCGCTACCCCGTCGCAGCCGTCCTCAGTCGATCCGGCGACCTCCCCCTCGATCGGATCTTCTTCACCGCCCGGGACTTCGATGCCGTTGTCTTCCTGTCGGCCGAGGCCCCCACGGGACGGCGCGATGCCGTCGGCGCCACCGGGCGCCCCGTCTACACCGTCCCCTCAGGCGAGGAGGTCGAGGCCATGTTGCGAATCATGCGCGCCGACCTTGGTGCCGAGGTTCTGCTCGTCGAAGGCGGGCCCGACGTCAACGCCCAACTCTGGCAACTCGGAGCGGTCGACGAATTCTTCCTCACTGTCGGACCGGTCATCGTCGGTGGCCGCCACACCCTCACCGCCGTCACCGGCTCCACCCCCTTCACTCGCGAAAGCGCGCCTCGGCTCGAACTCATCTCGGCCGTTCCGAACGAGGAGACGGGCGAGGTGTACCTCCGTTACCGCCGTCGCCAGCCTTGACCTGTGCTCGAACAACAGTTCTACTTCTGCTAAACTAACCACAGTCACACGCACCCGGGGCTACACTGGCATGAGCCCCACCGGGACCACCGCATCTTCTTTGCTGGGACGCCTGCCCCGATGCCCATCGACCACATCGCCGTCCGCGGCGCAAGGGAACACAACCTCAAGAACATCGATGTCCGCATCCCGCGCGACAGGCTCGTTGTCATCACCGGCCTGTCCGGGTCGGGCAAGTCCTCGCTCGCCTTCGACACCATCTACGCCGAGGGCCAGCGCCGCTACGTCGAATCCCTCTCCGCCTACGCGCGCCAGTTCCTCGGGCTCATGGAAAAGCCTGACGTCGACCACATCGACGGCCTCTCCCCCGCTATCTCCATCGACCAGAAGTCGACTTCGAACAACCCCCGCTCGACCGTCGGCACCGTCACCGAGATCTACGACTACATGCGCCTCCTCTGGGCGCGCATCGGCAAGCCCCACTGCCCGAAGTGCGGCCGCCCCATCGAACGCCAGACTGTCCAGCAGATCGTCGACGCCACGCTTGCCTATCCCCCGGGCTCCCGCC
>DATBWD010000332.1:0-3075 GCA_036515015.1 Tepidiformaceae bacterium | reverse complement strand
GAACTGTGGCTAAATGCCCACCATGAACGCGCACGAACTCGACACGCCCTGCCTCCTCCTCGATGTGGACACCATGCAGTCGAACATCGACCGCATGGCGGAGCTGCTGGCCGGCAGCAGTGTACGGTTGCGGCCACACTTTAAGACGCCGAAGACGCCGGAGGTTGCGCGCCGGCAGCTCGAAGCGGGCGCCATCGGGATCACCGTGGCCAAGCTGGGCGAGGCTGAAGTACTTGTTGACGCCGGGCTTGGGCCCATCCTCATGGCGAACCAGGTCGTCGGGGCGACGAAGGTGGACCGATTGATGGCACTGCTCGCCCGTGGAGCTGACATAACCGTGGCGGTCGAGTCGGAGTTTAATATCGGAGAACTCGCGGACGGTGCTCGGCGTTCCGGGCAGGTGCCGGCCGCCATCATCGAAGTGGACAGTGGCATGCACCGCTGCGGTACGAGCGAGACAGCGGAAACCGTGCGGCTCGCGCGCATGCTCGAGGCAGAGGGCATCCGCTACCGGGGGATCATGGGATATGAGGGCCACGCCGTCATGATCCCCGAGGAAGGGGACCGCGAGGAAAAGGCACGAGCTGCCCTCGCGGTGACCCTGCAGCACGCTGAGGCGCTGGCGGAAGCGGGACTTCCGGCCGAGATCGTCTCCGTCGCCGGGACCGGGACTTTCGAGTTCGCAGCGAGGACGCCGGGGGTCACCGAACTCGAGGCCGGTAGCTATGTCTTCATGGACGGCAAGTACCAGGAGGTGATGCCCGGCAAGTTCGGCTCCGCCCTCACGCTGCTCACGACCGTGATTTCGGTCCGCGACAGGTACGCCGTTTGCGATGCGGGGATGAAGTCGGTTACCAACGAATTCGGACCGCCGCTTTCGAAGGACGGGACGCTGAAGCTTGCCCGGCTTTCGGAAGAGCACGGGTTCCTCACGGGTGAGGCGGTTGCCCAACTCAAACCCGGTCAGAAGGTGGAACTGGTGCCGAGCCATGGGGATACCACGCTCAACCTCCACGACGTCTACCACGTCGTCCGGGATGGCAAGGTAATCGACGAGTGGCCGATCCTGGCCGCTCGCAAGTTCAAGTAGGAACGCACCGGGGCTGCGGTCTCGCGCTAGAATCGGTTGCAAGGAGGTGAGCCATGCGTCAGTGTCCCTGGTGCGGCCGCATGAACCTTAACGTCTACGCTTACTGCCAGAGTTGCGGCCGCGGATTCGCTGGCCCACCGGAAACGGCCAATAAGAGCGAAGTGCCCAGGAAGCGGCGATTCTGGCCGTTCGGTTCAAGAGCCGCCTGATCCCGCTCTTACCTCCTTGTTGCCAACCCTGACGTGCCCGTTAGAATGCGAGGCATTCAAGGGGGGATGATATGGCTTCAGGTCCGCTCGCCGGCGTGAAGGTGTTGGAGTTCACGCAGATCATTGCCGGCCCGTTCTGCTGCATGCTCCTGTCCGACATGGGAGCCGACGTCACGAAGTTCGAGCCGATAGAAGGCGAACCGTGGCGAGTCCTGGTCGAACTGGTCCCGAAGGAGTCACGCACCTTCGCCAGCCTCAATCGCGGCAAGAAGGGTGTGGCCATGGACATGACCCGCCCGGAGTCCCAGGAGGCCATTCATCGCCTCGTCGGGGAGGCCGATGTCGTGGTGATCAACTATCGCCCGGGCGTGGCGGAGCAACTTCGCATCGATTACGACACGCTGCGCCGGATAAACCCGCGAATCATCTATTGCGAGAACACCGCCTTCGGCCGCCGGGGGCCGCTCGCGCACCGGGGCGGATACGACATCGTTGTGCAGGCGTTGACCGGCCTTATGGCCGGCGAGTCGAAGATGCAGGGCGAGGTGCCCACGTACGTGTACCCGGCGATCGCTGACTACGCGACCGGGATCCAGATGGCGAACAGCATCTGCGCCGCGCTCTATGCCCGCGAGAAGACCGGCAAGGGGCAGCGGATCGATTGCACGCTCATGGGTACCGCGATCGCCATGCAGACTTCCCAGTTCACCTTCATCGACGCCTGGGACCAGGAGATCATCCCGCCCATGCTCGAAGGCCTCCACGAGGCGCGGCTGGAGAAGAAGACGTTCCTGGAACAGGTCGAAGTTCATCAGAAGTACCGGCCGAAAGCGCCCGGCAATATCTACTACCGGGTTTACCAGACATCCGACGGGTTCATCGCGCTTGGCGCTCTGAGCCACGCCCTGCGCCTTAAGGTAATAGCCGCGACCGGCATCCACGACCCGCGGTTCCGCGAAGACGGCAGTTTCGAAGTGTCACCTGCCGGCTGGGAGGTCGACGGCCCACGGCTGGTGGCCGAAGCCGAGGCGCTGTTCCTCACGAAGACGACGGAGGAGTGGGGCGCAATCCTCGAGGAACACGGCGTCCCATCCGGGCCGCTGCACTTCGTCGAAGAACTCTTCGAGCACCCGCAGACGCTCGAAAACGGACTCGTCGCCGAGGTAGATCACGGCCTCCTGGGGCATATGAAGATGGTCGGGCCGGCGTTCCAGATGTCGGAAACGCCGCTCGGGGTGCAGGGCCCGAGCCCGATCCTCGGCGGCGACACGGAAGTGGTCTTGACCGCCGCGGGCTATTCTGAAGCTGACATAACGGCGCTCAGGGATAGCGGCGTTATCCGCTAGCGACAACGGGCGCGTGCGCTATTCGAGCGCCTGCCAGGCACGCCGGCTGCCGCGCTCCACGACGTGGCCAAGCCCCGGTACCGGCAGGTGGCTCGCGCCCACCAGGGCTCCCTCCGCTACCAGCCTCTCAAGCGTCTTCCTGCGGGTGCCAGCGGCGGTGGGGTGGTCCCAGTCGAAGCTCGATTGCCAGTCCGGCTCCTCGACGTCGATAGGCGAAATGCAGACGTCGCCGAGGATGAAGCCATGCTCACTGCCGGCTGTGATCGCGACGCTCGTGTGGCCCGGGGTATGGCCAGGCGTCGCAACCGTCACGCAAGCCGGGCTCAGCCGGCGTCCGTCCCCGATGAATTCGATGCAGCCCGTGCGCTCGAGCGGCGCCACATCCCGCGTGAATGAATCCGGCGGAGGGGTTATCGCGCTGTAGTAGTCC
>DATBWD010000331.1:0-5665 GCA_036515015.1 Tepidiformaceae bacterium | reverse complement strand
GTCGCGGTTGCCGAGGATGTTGGTCGAATACCAGCCGGCGACGCCAAGCATGCGGGCCTTGAGCATCGGCGAGAGGACCGTCTTGATGAGCGTCTGGCCGGTCTTGAAGTCCTTGCCGCCGATGGGGACCTGGAGTTCGTTCGCCAGCTTCACGAGAGCCGGGATATCGACACTGAGGTTCGGCGCGCCGTTGGCGAGGGGCACGCGCTCCATGATGGCTGCGTAGGCGTAGAGCATCGAGGGGGCGATGGACTCGTCGTTGGCGTCCATCGCGGCTTCGAAGGCCTCGATGTTGTTATGGGCGGCCTGCTCCTCCATGAAGATCTCCGTCGAGGCGCACCAGACCATGACGAGGCGGTCGCAGCCGTTCGTTGCCTTGAAGTCGCGGATGTCCTGGCGGATGGCCTCGGCGAGGTCGCGCTTGGTCGGCGCCTTCTTCACGTTCGTGCCGTGGAGGCGCTTCACGTAGTACTGGTCGAAGACGGCGGGCATCGGCTCGATCGTCTTGAGGAAGTCGGCAATGGGCTCGACGTGGTCGTGACGGTCGAGGACTCCGCAGTGGAGGGCTGCTTCGTAGGCGTTGTCGGGCATTGGGTCCCACGCGCCGAAGACGAGGTCGTTCAGGTTTGCGAGGGGGACGAAGTCCTTGATCAGCGGTGCGCGGTGCTCGGTGCGCTTGCCGAGGCGGATGGTGCCCATCTGGGTGAGGGAGCCGATCGGCTTGCCGGTCCCGCGACGGGCATGTTCAACGCCCGCGATGAAGGTAGAAGCGACGGCGCCGAGGCCAACGAGGAGGACACCGAGTTTTCCGTTGGCTGGGGCGATTTCGCGCGGGGGGGTGGGTACAAAGTCCCTGGGTTCCAACATCACACCTCTTTCTCTTGCCAGTGCGAGGAGCGTCCGATGCCACTGGGTGGGGATGCGCCCGGTCTTGGCCCAGTGTTCGACGGTGCTCTGGCGCTTACCGAGCAGGCGAGCGAGTGGGGCCTGGCCACCGAATCTCGCGATGACCCGTTGGGCAGCGTTCATGTGCATCCTCCTGGCGGGAGGAGCATAACAAATTTTTCGTTAGCAGTCGCGGCGCAGTCTTTACGCGACTTCGATTCGGACGAGGACCTGACCTTCGCTGATCTGTTGGGGCGCGGATACCAGGGTTTCGGCGATGAAGCCCGTTGCCGGGCTTTCGACCGGAATTTCCATCTTCATGGATTCAAGGACGAGGATTTCCTGGCCTTCCTTGACCTCGTCGCCCGTTGCGACGAGCACTTCCTTAATCGAACCGGCCATCGGGGATGGCACATCGAGGACGGACATCAAGCTCTCTCCAGTGCGGTGGGGGGTTGTTGGGGGGCACTCTACTGGTTCTGCGGGCGCTACGCGAACGCGCGCGACCCAACGGGAGCAATCAACGTGGCGGGAGCCAGGATCGAGGGGGACGCAGAGAGGGCGCCTCGTGCCCCTGCGGGTTCGAAGCGCCCTCATTTGCTGGAGTCAGTCATCGGTTGCCATCGATGAGAGGGGTCTTCTCGTCCGCTTGCGCGGACTCGAAGTCCTCACACCAGCCGACCGGAAACGTCCTTGCGGACTTTTCGTGTTCCCGGCTTCGGAGGAACCTTGCGGTTCGTCCGTTGCCATGACACATCCCCTTGGGGGGACCCGGGTTCGGCTGCCAGGGCCGGGAGTAAACTCCCGGGGCTGGCCCGGCGTTTCCAGGCTCGAGGCCTTTCCCCGCCGGAGTGGTGGCTTCCGACCACCCCGCCTCCAACGCAGCGAAATGTACCCTGCCGCTGCGGGTGTTGCATAGCCTCTTATGGCACGTGGCGCGAGGCTTCACGAACCCTTGATGGAGCGCGCGAATTATCGTCTCGACCAGATTCACGCAGCCACGAACGAGCCGGCCGCGGTGGGCGGGATTATGTGCTGCTGCCCGGACCCGGGCCGAAACAGGTAGGATCGAAGCCATGGCGCAGCCCCTTATTGGCGTTACCACTTCGTCGGTGAGCCGCGAACCCGAGCGGGTGCAGTTGAACGCGGCATATGTGCGAGCGGTCGAAGCGGGTGGCGGTGTGCCCGTGCTGCTGCCGCCGCAGTTGAGCCCCATGGCGCTCGGCCAGCTCCTCCTGGCCGTCGACGGGATCCTGCTGACCGGCGGCGGCGACATCGACCCGTCGCGCTACGGCGAACCACCCCACGAGTCGGTTGTCTATGTGAGCGAAGAGCGTGACACGCTCGAAATTGCCGTGGTCCATGCGGCACTCGAACGCAAGCTGCCTGTCCTGGCGCTCTGCCGGGGGATGCAGGTGTTGAACGTGGCGCTCGGCGGTTCGCTCATCCAGGACATCCCATCGCAGTTCACAAGCGACATCAACCACTCCCAGGCGGAGCCGCGCGAGCAGGTCACCCACGAGGTGGCCGTCCAGCGCGGGAGCCGGCTCTGGGGGTTGCTGGGAAGCGAGACCGTCCAGGTGAACTCGTTCCACCACCAGGCGTTGAAGACACTTGGAGAAGGACTGGAAGCGGTCGCGTGGGCGCCCGACGGGATCATCGAAGGGATCGAGCTGCCGGGAGAAGGGTTCGTCGTGGGTGTTGCGTGGCACCCGGAGGACCTCGTCGAGAGCCGCAGTGAGGCGCGTGCCCTGTTCGAAGGACTGGTCGAGGCTACCGCCGCGCGCGCCTGAACTGCTGCCGGTATACTCCCGGCCATGCCAAGCGCACCCCGAAGTCCCGGCGCGAGTGAGCGATCAGCGGTCGTCGCCGGGGTGCAGCCCGCTCGCGGGCAGGGGCGCGGATGACGGGAGGCAGGGACTCGGGCTGACCGGGGCGAACCAGGGGACACGAACAGGCCAAACGGGGGGCGAAGCAGACATGGGCGACCGGACTATCCGCGGGAAGACCGCAATCGTCGGGCTGGGGGAGACGCGCTACTACAAGCGGGGTGCGTCACCGGAGCCGGAGTTCAAGATGACACTCGAGGCTATCCGGCTGGCGGCCGACGACGCCGGCATCGACGTCCGGGAGATCGACGGTTTCGCGTCCTTCAGCAACGACCGGAACGACCCGGCGCACATCGCCGCTGCGCTAGGCAGCAGGCAGGTGAGTTTCAGCAACATGTTCTGGGGAGGCGGCGGAGGAGGCGGGTCCGGCGCGGTGGCCAACGCGGCAGCTGCCGTGGCGGCGGGCTACTGTGAGATCGCCGTCGCCTACCGGGGCCTGGCCCAGGGGCAGTTCGGACGCTTCGGGCAGGGGTCGACCGCCCGTGTGGTGGCCGGGCCCACGGCGTTCACGGCGCCATACGGCCTGATGTCGCCGGCACAGACGTTCGCGATGCGCGTCCGGCGCTACATGCACGACCACGGGATCGAGCAAGCCGCCCTGCGGGCGGTGGCTCTGGCCAGCTACCATCACGCCCAGACCAATCCGCGGGCGGTGATGCACGGGCGGCCCCTAACCGCGGAGGACTACGACAACTCGCGCTGGATTGTGGAACCGTTCCACCTGTTCGACTGCTGCCAGGAGAATGACGGCGCAGCAGCGGTGATTGTCACCTCCAGCGAACGTGCGCGAGACATGAGGCATCCACCGGCCTACATCCTTGGCGCGGCGCAGGGCAGCGACTACCGGCAGGCAGCGACCGTCCACAATGCGCCGGACTACGGGACGTCCAACTTCAAGACGCTCGCGCCGCGCCTCTACGCGATGGCCGGGGTCGGACCGAAGGATGTGGATGCGCTCCAGAGCTACGAGAACTTCACGGGCGGCGTGATGATGAGCATCGTGGAGCATGGCTTCTGCGAGCCGGACGAGGTGAACGAGTTCTTCACGCTCGAGAACTTCCGGGCGGACGGGGGAGTACTCCCGCTGAATACGAGCGGGGGCAACCTGGCCGAGTGCTACATGCACGGGCTCGAACTCATCACGGAGGCGGTGCGCCTGATCCGCGGCACATCGCCCTGCAAGGTCGAACGCCAGGTGAACGTTTCGATGGTCACCTCAGGGCCGATGGTGCAGCCCGTCAGCAGCCTGATCCTTGGCCGGGAGGCGAATTGATGTCGGTAGACGCGACGAGGACAACGCAGAAGTACTACCTGCCGGAGGGGCTGCCACAGCCGGCGCCCTACCCGGAGGGCCTCGGCCACGAATACTGGGAAGCCACGCGGGCGCACACGCTCGTGGTTCAGCGGTGCAATTCGTGCGGGACATGGCAGTGGGGCCCCGAGTTCATCTGCCACAACTGTCACTCAGATGATCTCGGGTACGAGCAGGTGGAGCCGGCCGGCATCATCTATAGCTGGGAGCGCGCCTGGTACCCGGTACACCCGGCCCTCCGGGATGGCGTTCCGTACAACGTGGTGCTGGTCGAGTTGCCACAGGCGGGCTCCATCAGGATGGTCGGGAACCTGCTAGGGGACCCCGAGCAGGAGATCGTCATCGGGGCCCGGGTCGAGGCAGTGTTCGAAGACCACGGTGATGCCGACCCGCCCTATACGCTCGTGCACTGGCGAACGGCCGGCTAAGCGCTACCCGAGGACACCCGCCGCCGCCAGTTCGGCCACGCTGTCGCCATCCATCTCGAGGATTTCCCGGAGCACGTACTCGGAGTGCTCGCCGAGACAGGGTGCGGCGAGGAGCCGCGGAGGTGTTGCCGAGAAAAGCGTCACCGGGCCGTCATAGGGCTTCGTGCCCATGACGGTGTGGTGGCAGGTGACGAAGAAGCCACGGTGCTCCAGTTGCGGGTCGTTGTAGAGGTCCGAGGGCCACTGGACGACAGACGCGGGGACGCCTCGCCACTGCAACTGCGAGACGAGCGCCCAGGGGTCGCGGCCGGCCGTCCACTTTGCGATTCGTTCGTTCAGTTCGTGCGCACGGTCGCGTCGCTCCTGGTGGGTCGCGAAGCCCGGTTCGTCCGCAAGGCCGGAGAGGGCGGCAAGGGCGCGCCATTGTTCGTCGGTTTCGACGGCAATGGCGACGAAACGCTCCCTTCCCGCCGCGGGGAAGACCCCGTGGGGTGCGGCCGTCCATGAGGAGTGCCCGGCCGGCGCTGCCATCCTGCCGTTGACGGTGTAGTCGAGCACGAGCGGCTCGATGAAGTGGATAGCCGCCTCGACCTGGCCGAGGTCGATGTGCTGACCCAGGCCGGTGCGGTCGCGGTCATAGAGGGCGGCCGCCAGTGCTGCGACGCCATAGCGAGGCGCGATGAAGTCGGTGTAGGCGCCCCAGGTGCCGGCGGGAGGCCGGTCGGGCCAGCCGGTGATGCCGTGAATCCCCGCGAGCGCGGACCCCTGTGTGCCGAACCCGCGGTACTTTGCATACGGGCCGGTCTGCCCGCAGAGGCAGGTGCTGACCATCACCAGGTCGGGCCTTTCCCGGGACAGTTCGGCGTAGCCAAAGCCGAACGCTTCGATCACGCCTGGGCTGAAGCTTTCCACGACCACATCGGCCCAATCGATCAGCTTCCTCGCGACCGCCCTCCCTTCGGGCAACGACAGGTCGAGTCCGACGCCGAGCTTCGACGAGTTGAAGTTGGCGAAGAACTGTGACCGGTCGATCCCCGGCTCGTTCTTGGTGGCGGGCTGGCCCAGGCGCAGGACGTCGGGGCGCACGCGGCTTTCGACATGCACGACGGTCGCGCCGTGGTCGGCGAGTGCCTTGGAGATGAGCGGTCCGA
>DATBWD010000330.1:0-5565 GCA_036515015.1 Tepidiformaceae bacterium | reverse complement strand
CGGCGACCGGTGTGGCGAATTCGATGAGGACCCCGTGGTTCGACTTCGGGTGGAGGAAGCAAATCATGCCCGCAAGGCCCGGCCGCGGCTTTTCGTCGATAAGCTCGATGCCCCTGGCGCGGGCGGCTTCGAGTTCCTTCTCCACGTCATCGGACTCGAAGCAAATGTGGTGCATCCCTTCGCCTCGGGATTCAAGAAAGCGGGCCACACCCGTGTCGTTGCGCGTGGGTTCGAGCAGTTCGATCTCCGAGCCGCCTATCTGGAGAAGGATCCCCCGGACGCCCTGGTCTTCGATCACCTGGTCCGCGGTGACCGGCAGCCCGAGCGCGTCGCGGTAGAACTTGAGGGCCTCGTCGGCGCTGTGCACGACGATTCCAACGTGGTGGACCTTAGTAAGCATGTGGGGTGGTGCCTTTCAATTCGCGGATGCCGCTTCTTCGGGGATCGAAACGTGGCCCTCGCTTCTCGCGCCGGGCATCCCCGCGAGGCGAGCCGCAATTTCGTGCCAGTGCCCGCGATCATGGTCCATCGTGGAACGGACCAGCCGGGCATGGATGGAGTTCTCGGAGCCAAGATCTTCGTCGCTGACCGCCGCGAGTTCTTCGAGGAGGCGCTGGCGTCCACCCCGGAGTTGCTCCATTAGGCTCCAGAAGTTCAGGTCCCGCTTGCGCTCAACGTGGTCCTGGTTCCAGGCGTCGAGGTGCGCAGTGTCGAAGTCGAGGAGCGCGGGGCGCTTACCTTCACGAATGTCACGGAAGGCCGTTACGACCTCCGCTTCCCAACTCGCAATGTGCCCGACGATGTCCTTCAGCGACCATTCGCCGATGAACGGGCGCTCGATGTCGCGGATCCGGCACGTCTCGACGTTACGAATGAACTGGTTGCGTTCGACGTCCAGTTCGTGAAGGAGCCTGCGGCGTTCGTCGGCGAAGGTTGTGGTGTTGTCTTCAGCCATCAGATCACCACGGTCTCGCGCTGCTCACCCCACACCTTCCGGAGGCGGTGGCTGATCTCTCCGAGGGTTACCCTGTTTTCGACACAGTCGACCATAATCGGGAGCAGATTTTCGGTGCCTTGCGCCGCGGCTTCGAGGCGGCTGAGCAGCGACTCGATGGGCCTGGGATCGCGGCTAGCCCGAAGCGCACGGAGCTTTTCGGCCTGGTGCCGCCCAAGGGATGGGTCGACACGCAACAGGCCGTCGACGTCCCCTCCCTGGGTGCGGAATTCGTTGACCCCGACGATGACGCGTTCCTTTTCTTCGACCTGTCGCTGGAAGCGATAGGCGGCCTCCTGGATTTCGCGCTGCTGGAAGCCTCTCTCGATCCCGGCGAGGGCGCCGCCAAGGTCGTCGATCGTGTTGATGTACTCCTGGGCCTCGGCCTCGAGACGGTTGGTCATGTGTTCGACGAGGTAAGAACCGCCGAGCGGGTCCGCCGTGTCGCCGACGCCGTTTTCGTAGGCAAGGATCTGCTGCGTGCGGAGGGCGATCTGGACGGCCTTCTCCGAAGGTAGCGCGAGCGCTTCATCCATCGAATTGGTGTGGAGCGACTGGGTGCCGCCGAGCACCGCGGCCAGCGCCTGCACGGTCGTTCGGACGATGTTGTTCTCCACCTGCTGGGCAGTAAGGGTGGCACCGCCGGTCTGTGTGTGGAACCGGAGCATCTGCGAACGCGGGCTCTTCGCTTCGAACCGTTCCTTCATGATCTTCGCCCACAGGCGGCGAGCCGCGCGGAACTTCGCGACCTCTTCGAGGAAGTTGTTGTGGCAGGCGAAGAAGAAGCTGAGCCGCCCGGCGAAGTCGTCGATGTCGAGACCGGCGTCGAGGGCGGCATCGACGTAGGCGATCCCGTCGGCGAGGGTGAAGGCGATCTCCTGGGCGGCGGTGCACCCGGCCTCACGCATGTGATAGCCGGAGATCGAGATCGTGTTCCACTGGGGCACATCGGTCTTGCAGTAGGCAAAGATGTCCGTGATCAGCCGCATGCTCGGTTTCGGGGGGTAAATGTACGTCCCGCGGGCGATGTACTCCTTGAGGATGTCGTTCTGGACAGTCCCCCCGAGTTTGGCCGCCTCGACGCCCTGTTGCTTGCCGACCGCCACGTAGAGCGCGAGCAGGATTGCCGCCGTGGCGTTAATGGTCATCGAGGTGGTGACTTTGTCCAGCGGGATATCGTTGAACAGGGTCAACATGTCCTCGATTGAGTCGATGGCGACGCCTACCTTACCCACCTCACCGGTCGCCATCGGGTCATCCGAGTCGTACCCGATCTGCGTCGGCAGGTCGAACGCGACGGAAAGGCCTGTCTGCCCCTGGCCGAGCAGGTAGCGGTAGCGCTGGTTGGATTCTTCGGCGGTACCGAAGCCGGCGTACTGGCGCATCGTCCAGAACCGGCCGCGATACATGGTCGGCTGGATACCCCGGGTGAACGGGTATTCGCCGGGGAAGCCCAGGTCACGGGCGGGGTCGAAGCCGTCCAGGTCGTCCGGCGCGTAGACGGGTTCGATGGGCATCTTGCCGGTCGTTTCGAAAACCCTGGCCCGTTCGGGCGTTCGTTCGATGGCGCGGGCGTAGGTGGCCTCGAGCCACTCACGCTTTGATCTACTAGGCATTCAGGAAGACTCCGGGGACAAAAACGGGGCCCCCGGCCCGTATAGTTTCTATGGGACGAAGTATAGACAGGGGCAGGGACCCCAGCAAACGAAGTTGCCGGGCGAGCCTACTTGTGGTGGGCCGGGATGACGAGGACGGGGCGGTCGGCCCCCCGGACGACTGCATCAGTCGTGCTCCCCAGTGCCAGGCGCAGCACCCCGCCCCGACCGTGCGTGCCCATAGCGATGAGGCCACATTCCTTCTCTCGCGCGTAGTCCAGGATGATGTCCAGCGGCCGTCCCGCCCGCACTTCCGCGTGCTCGCCTTTGCGGGCAGCCGCGGCGAGGTATTCGTTCGCGGCGTCGATGATTTGCTTCGAAAGTTCGCCCAGGTCCGGCGCGGGGGCGAGTGCAGTGTACGGCATCTCGGCGAGCGGGTTGGCGACTCGCAGCAGATGAAGCTCGCTGCCCGTTGCGGCGGCGACTTCGCGGGCGGGACCGAGCGCCTTTTCGCTCGTTTCAGAGCCGTCGAGCGTGACGAGCATGCGGCCAATCGGCGGCTTCGTCGCATTCGGGCGCACGATGCAGAGAGGGATCGTCAGCGTCCGCACGAGATGGTCGGCGACGCTGCCCTGGATGAACCGCTTCAGGCCACTCCGGCCATGGGATGTCAGCACGGCCATCCGGGTGTCCGGTTGGGCTGCAATTTCGGCGACCTGGTCGGCGGGTCGGCCGATCCGCACTTCACGCGTGACAGTGATCCCCGAAAGCGAGTCCCGGCCGGCAACTTCGACCAGGTAGGAGTCGACCTGAGTGGCAATACGCTCGGCCGACGGCTCGGGAGAGCTGGCGGGCTCTTCCCACATGGCATCGTCACGATCCCAGACCGATACGAGGTGGAGTGAATCGCCGAACGACCTGGCGAAGTAGGCGCCCCAGACAAGGGCGTCCTCAGCCAGTTCGGACTTGTCGAGCGGGACAACGATGCGAGGCATGCGACACTCCAGGCACGCCGGGTTCGGCTACGCAGCAGGCGCAGCCGGGCGTGGCGAGCCGATCGTGCACGGTGCGGCGCTCGAAGGCAATTCGGGCTAGGGGTCCCGTGTCTGGCGAGCCTCTTCCACCAACCGCTTCAGGCGTTCCGCCTGGAAGTCGATGGGCGGCCTGGCGGCTGCCAGCCTTCGCCGGCGCTCGTGCAACTCATCGTCGTAGGTCTGGATGCGTTGCGGGTGTCCCATGCTTTGAAAATCGGCGGATTTCGTTCATTGCACAGGGGCATGTCGTGCGCCATAGAGGCTCCTGCGGCAAAATCGCTCGCAGATAGTGCGCAACCGATTATGAAAGATGGGCTTCACCCTGTTGACACTTGCTGTATACTTCTGTCACCCATGGCGGGGTGGCGCTGAAGGACGCGTCAATGGCTGACTTCGACCTTGCCCGGCAGCGATACCGCAGCTGCCTGGTCATCGCAATGAGCGGGGCGGACACACTTTCCTTTTCGCGAGCAATGCACTCCGCGGGGATCGCCGTCCTCGAACGCGCGCCGGATTCGCGCACGCGCCTTCTCGCTATCTCGGATGAGTTCGACCTCGTGGCCGTTGTCTGCGACACGGAAGGCAACGAGAGCCTGGAACTGATCGGACATCTCGCCGGTGCGCGCAAGGGTCTCGTCGCGCTGCTGGAAAGCGCCACCTCGGGAGCGGTGAGCGCGTGCCTCCGGGCCGGGGCAGACGCCTGCCTCCAGCTGGATGCCGACGCCGCACTCGTCGTCGCGCAGGTCCATGCAGTCCTTCGACATGCCCAGCCGGCAACTGTTGAGACACTTTCCTCAACCGGTCTCCTTCAGGTTGGCAACCTGACGGTCGATATTGACCGGTGCGAGGTCACGCGTGCGGGAGAGTTCATTTCCCTGACGGCGTCGGAGTTTCGGATCGTCGAGTACATGGCCCGGAATCCCGGGCGAGTGCTGAGGCCACACGAAATTCTCAACGCGGTTTCGGAGGAATACCAGTATCTCCCGCGGGAGGCACAGGAAGTCTTCAAGGTCTATGTCCGTCGTATCCGGCGTAAGATGGAGCCATTCGAGCAGGAACCGCGATACCTCATCACGGTGAGGGGATTTGGCTACCGGCTCGAAGGCGGGGAAACCCGCAAGCGCGCCACGCTGGGAGATGCGGCGGTTCAAACAGCCTGAAGCCACTGTCCCCGGCGTCGTGCACCTCCGGGGGATAGATGGTCGACGACCCAGACGGGGACGATTTCCTCTTTGAACGGTTGCAGCAGTCTGCCTCCGGCGATGCCGCTGTCCGCCAGTTGCGCCGCCGCTACGACTTGCTACGCCGCGACTATGAGCACCTCCTCGACAGACTTGGCGACATCGAAGACCGCCTCGCCACCTCGGCAGAGCGTGAGCCGGAACCCCCGCCTGAAATCTCGCCGGCCTCGGCGAGTGGCGAGGAACCGGGCACTGTAGCGGAAGGCCTCGTGGGGCCGCTGCTCAAACTGCGCGACGAATACCTCTCGGCAGCCAGCAGCCTGCAGTCGATCGTGAGTGGCCTCGACGGCCTCGCCGCAGCGGCGTTCAAGGGCCAGCACGTTCCCACGCCGGAGACGGCGGCCCCCCCGGCGCGCCCAAGCGAGGCCGCGGGGCAGGGGCGGGAGCAAGAGGTCGAGCGCATCCAGGTCGACGTCAAAGGGCAGGGGTTTGGGGATCTCCTCGGCTTTCATGAGCGGCTTTCGCAGATCGCCGGCGTGTCACGGGTGTCCATCAAGACCATCGACAACGAGCGGGCGACCCTGATCGTCGAACTGACAAGGGGCGCCGACCAGGCGTAACCGCATCCGTTTAGCCCGCCGTCCTCCATTCCACGGTTGCCATGGTTCGCCGCTTTGTCCACGATAGGGCCGCAGCCAGACAAGGAGGGCGTCATGGAGACCGGCACCTTTCGCGGATTCGAGGTCGCGGTTCACGATCCC
>DATBWD010000329.1:0-3976 GCA_036515015.1 Tepidiformaceae bacterium | reverse complement strand
GGGCGAACGCGCCGCAGCGCTCGAATCCATCCCCCTGGACTTCTGTCGCGACCGCGCCCTCATCGGGACCCGCGACGAGATTCACGCCCGTCTCGACGACTACTTCCAGGCCGGCATCGACACCATCCTTTTGCTGCCGGTGCCCAACCCCTCTGATGACTATCGGGAAGCCTGCGTCGAAGTCATCGAAGCACTCGCACCAATTGCCGGCGGCCCCGCCGTCCCGGTACACAACTAGAAAGGCTCGGAAACCTTGTCAACCGCAGAAATCGTCGACGCCGCAAAGCTCACCCGCTATCTCAACGAGCAACTCGGCGGCAACCTCGAAACGACCGTTGAGAAGCACATAGCCGGCTTCTCCAACGAGACTTTCTTCGTCTTCCGCGGGGGAGAAGAGTACGTCCTCCGCCGGCCGCCGCGCGGGCCTATCCTCCCGACCGCCCATGATGTCTCCCGCGAGTATCGCTTCCTCAACGCGCTCTCCGGCACGAAAACGCGCGTCCCGAAGCCCCTCCTCCTCTGCGAGGACCTCGACATCATCGGCGCCCCGTTCTACCTGATGGAGCGCAAGCACGGCGTTGTCATTCGCCGCGAACTGCCGGCCGTTCTCGATACCTCCGAAGAACGCCGCCGGATCGGCTTCGAAATGATCGACGCGCTCGCCGAAATGCACAGCGTCGACTGGGAAAAGGCCGGCCTCACCGGCAAGTCCCAGGGCTTCCTCGACCGCCAGCTCTATCGCTGGCAAAGCCAGGCCGACCTCTCCGTCGGCAAGGTGCGCGACCTTCCGGAATTGGCGGCCGTCAGCAGGTGGCTCGTCGAGAACAAGCCGGTCTCGTCCGCCTCCACCGTGGTCCACGGCGACTACAAGCTCGATAACGTCATGTTCGCAGCCGAAGCCCCCGCCCGCCTCATCGCCATCTTCGACTGGGAAATGGCCACCATCGGCGATCCTCTCGCCGACCTCGGTTGGCTGATGCACACCTGGGGCCGCCCCGACATCGTCGAAGAGGGCGACGAATTGCCCCTCACCGCGCTTCCCGGCTTCCCAACGCGCGAAGAACTCTCAGCTCGCTACGCCGAACTGACCGGCCGGGAGATGAAGAACTTCCACTTCTACCACGTCATGGCGCTCTGGAAGCTGGCCATCATCCTCGAAGGACTCTACGTCCACTACAAGGAAGGCACCGCCTCCAACCCTGGCGCCGCCGAGTTCGAATTCCGCGTGCCACGGCTCATCCGGCGCGCCCAACTTCTCATCGACCGCGCCTGATAGCGCGAGAAAGGCAGAGCACACCATGTCCGAAGAACTGATCGTCGAACGACGCCCGGATGGCGTCGCGGTCGTCTCCTTCAACCGCCCGGAGCGCATGAACGCGATCTCGTGGACGCTCCTCACAGCCTTCCATGAGGCCATCAGGTCGCTCGATGCCGACAACGCCGTGCGGGCCATCGTCCTCACCGGGCGTGGCCGCGCCTTCTGCGCCGGCACCGACCTCCAGCAACTCGCCGACGACAACCAGTCGGCCAGTCGCGACCCCTCGGCCGTCAGCCAGGACGGCCCCTGGGACCTCGTCCGGCTCGGCAAGCCCGCGGTCGCCGCGCTCAACGGCGTGGCAGTCGGCCTCGGCGTCGAACTGGCGACCCAGTGCGACGTCCGGATCGCCTCGAAGGATGCACGTGCCGCCTGGGCGTTCCCGCTTCGCGGCCTCGTCCCCGATACGGGCGCCGGCACCTACCTGCTCCCCCGCATCGTCGGTCTCTCGACCGCCCTCAAATGGACGATGTCGGGCCGCATGGTGGCCGTAGATGAACTCCACGCCGCCGGGTTCGTCGACGAAATCTACGAACCGGAAGCGCTACTCGACCAGGCTGTCGAAATCGCCCGCGGCCTCTGCAAGGGGGCTCCGCTCGCCATCCGCGAAACCAAGCGCCTCATGTACCAGGGCCTTGGCCGCGATGCCGTGGCGCACGCTTCCGACAATACCGCAGCCCTGAACCGCATGTTCCAGACGGAGGACCACCGCGAAGGTGTCCTCTCGTTCCTGGAAAAGCGCGAGCCGAACTTTACGGGCCGCTAGGCTCGAGCGTCGCTGTCGCTCCGGCTTCGAGAACACCGGCGAGGCTCGCCTTCTGGTGCTCGATGCACGGGGCGGCGACCAGCGCCGCCAGGCTCATCTCGGCGAAGACTTCCGCTACTTCGTCCTCTGTCAGGCTGCCGCCAACCCGGTACCAGCGGCCGATGTCGCCCCCCGCGCTGAGGATAAGCCGCATCCTCGTGCGCGTCTCTTCGCGCGTGAGGCACCCGCACTCTGCCAGCTTCCGCGCCAGGTCCTGGAAGCGGCGCTCATAGATCCCCCGCAATTCCACCACTCGGTCCCTCACGGGGGCCGGCATGTGTCGACCCTCTGCCTCGAAGACGGAGGTCTCCTTGATCCCATGCACGTGTTGAAGCGCATGCTGCTTGAGCACCCAGCGCAGGAGTTCGAGGCCTGGCGGCGAGAGGAAGGCGCCACGGATAGCACTGTCCACGACTTCGAAGCTGCGCTCCATGACGGCCATGACGAGCGCGTCTTTCGTTTCGAAGTGGTTGTAGAGCGAACTCTGTGCCAGGCCGACCGCGTTGGCGATGTCGCGCATCGATGTCGCGGTCAGTCCCTTTTCGAAGAACAGATCGCGCGACGCCGACAGGATCCCCTCGCGCACTGATGACGTGGGTTCCATCCTCACCCTCTCGTTTGACATCTTAGCCATTCGCTTAGTATAAATCACTGAACGAACGGCCGTTCGTCGATGGAGTCGATTGGCAAACGTAATCACGTGGCCTCGGATTACCCCTCTATGACGCCCCCGCTCTCGGGCATCCGCGTGAATGAATCCGGGGACGGCCTGTCGGTCCGCTTTGCCGGGAGGCTGTTGCGTTTCCTTGGCGCCGAGGTTCGCCGTCCTGCGGCGCCTGCGCCCGCCCATTGCGGCCCCGCGGCCCGCGCCCTCTTCGAATACCTCGACGAGGGCAAGACGCTCGTCTCAGATGGCACGGCGCCGGCCGACGTCCAGATCTGGCTCGATGAGCGCGCCCCCACCGAAATCGAAGCAGACCTCGCCACGCTCGACCCCGCCGCTCCCCTCGTGCACGTCGCTATCACGCCCTTCGGGATGACCGGGCCGTGGAAAGACGCGAAGGCCACCGGGATCGTGGCCTCCGCCCTCGGCGGCTTTCTGCACATCTGCGGCGATGAAAATGGACCGCCGCTCAAGAATGGCGGCTACCTCGTCGAGTTCCAAACTGGCCTCTTCGCCGTCCTCGGCGCGCTCGCCGGCCTGGTGAAACTCGAAGCGGGCGGCGGCGGCTCCCGTGTCGAGACATCTCTGTTCGAATCCGTCGTCGCCTTCCAGGAGCGCGCCGACATCGCCTGGACCCACCAGGGCGACGATTGGCGCCGCAGGCGCCGGCACGAAGTCGGCCATCCCTTCACCATCTTCGAGTGCGCCGATGGCTTCGTTTCGCTTGCGGTCGGCACCCCCCGGCACTGGCAGAGTCTTTCCCTGCTCATCGGCAAGCCAGAATGGGGCGAGAACATCGAACTCACGATGAGCCGGCTCGCCAACGCCGACATGATCGACGAGGTGCTGAAGCCCTGGCTGCTCGCGCGAACGTCGGCCGAGATTGTGCAGTCCTGCCAGCAGCTCTTCATTCCCTGCGGCCCCGTCCTGACCGCCAGCGACGTCCTCAACGACGCCCACCTCCGCGAGCGCGACTTCTTTGAGTCCTTCCAGGCGACCGCCCGCGCCCTCACCGTGCCGGGCGCCCCGTTTCGCTCGGAATGGGCAGGCGCGCCCTCGTCGGTCTCTCTGGAGGCGAAGCGGTGAGGACGGCGATGCTAGAGGGGATCAGGCTCATTGAACTCGGCAACGCCTGGGCCGGGCCCTACGCCGCGCGCATGCTCGCCGACCTCGGGGCCGAGGTCATCAAGAT
>DATBWD010000328.1:0-5002 GCA_036515015.1 Tepidiformaceae bacterium | reverse complement strand
GCTTCCATGCAACGCCCGCCTGCTGTCCCTGACCCGAGGCCATCGCCCGGGCTGCACCGCTCCGGCCGGGCGCGTTGAGCGATACATAGCCGGCCAGATAGCGGAGGCCGTTCGAGAGGTTGGTCTCAATGAAGGCAAGCTGAGTGCCATCCGGGCTGAGTTGCCAGTCGCGGGTGATGTGCTCGCTCAGATGGGCAACGGGCGTTGTGCCGCGGTACGCCGTGGAGCCGTCGCCATCGATGACGACCGAGATGAGTTCGCCCGAGGGGTCGAATCCCACGGGGTAGGCGCCCAGCACGTCTTCGAAGCGGGCGACCTCTTCTTCACCGCTGGCGTCGGTCCGGGCGGCCAGCAGCGTCACGGTCGCGAAGGGGGACTCTTCATTCTGGAGTGTCCGCGTTGCGACCACGGCCTTGCCGTCGGGCCGCCAGACGGGGGTCACGAGGTAGTCGACGTCGAGTGCGAGACGCGTCAGGGTCCCTGTTTCGAGGTCCAGTTCGAGCACGGACGACCGGGAATGCGCCTGGCTACCGCCATCGGCGGCGACGAGCGCCAGCTTTCGGCCGTCAGCGGAGACGGTACCGGTCGAGGCATAGCCCGGCAGATGCGGGACACGGCCCACCTCCATGGCGTCCGAAGGGTTCGAGGCGAGCACCACGGAGACAACGTCCGCCGCCTCTTCGCTGCGGGCAACCACCGCGTACGTCCCCTGGGGGGCTGTGGCGAAGGCCGTCCCGGTGACTGCAGGAGTTGCCGGGGCGCCAAGAATAGCGAAAACGATGGGAAGGATGGCCATGAGGGCGACGATGATGGCTCCGAAGATGAGCCACCCGGCAATGCTGCCCCGGTGCCGCGCCGGCCTTCGTACAGACGTCAAACTCGACTCCCGCGCCCCGCCGGGCGCTTACTCGACACTATTGGTGACCCAGCCGAAGAACCACGCGCCCGCCCCCTCCGCGAGGCGGATGCGGCTATCCGACGTGGCCAACTCGATGGATTCAGAGGGCGATGTATCCTCGCCGTCCTGGTCGCGAACCACGACACGTGCGGCAAGGGTTGAGCCGTCCGGAGACCATCGAACGGGGATGACGTACGCCGACTCGGGTGATTCGAGCGCAAGCCGCACCGAACCCCCCGGTCCGCCAAAATCGGCCACTTCTGACGCCGGCGCCCAGGCTACCCCCAACTGGTCACCGGGTGCTGAGGCGCCGGTAACGGCGCCCGTCGCGATGAGCATGGTGCTGCCGACGTAGACACGTTCCTTTCCGGCCCTGACATCGATGAAGGCGAGACGCGCTCCATCGTGACTGAGGCTCCAGTCACGTGTCCGGCCGCTGCTCATTTGCCCCACTTTCTGAAGCTTGCCGGACTGCTCGACCCAGAGGTTCGAACCAGCCTGGTCTACCACGACGATGTAGAGGAGTTGACCGTCGGAGCTGTAGCCGACCGGCGCGACTTCGATGGCGTTGTCGAACCGTGCGACCACCGAGGTGAGTCCGGTGCGCACGTCGGTTTCGAGGACATCGGCGACGACGCGGCCGGCACTGTCCATGCGCGAATAGCGCACGCCGGCGATGCGATCGCCGTCGGGTGACCACGATAGCTCGGAGAGGTATTCGAACTCGGCTTCGAAGGGTGGATGCTGCACCGCTGTCCTGAGGTCGACAATGCTGAGCCGGGCCGCAGAGAGCGGATAGTTGGAAACGGAAAGCACGGCGAGGCGGTCGCCATCGGGCGAGGCCACCCCCCGCGCATGGAGGCCGAAGAGGTTCTTGAACGTCGCGACCTGCCTTGGCTCAGCGCCGGGGTCGAGCGACCGGACGAAAATGGCGTCTTCGCGAGCGCCGGGCACGGAATAGGCGACGGACCGGAGGCTCGCGGGGTCGGCTGCATCGCTCGGGACGACGTGGAAGTCTGTGGACGTGGGAGTGGCGGTAAGGAACGCCCAGGCAACAATCGTGCCCGCGATGACGGTCAACGAAAGCAGAAAGGTAACGAGAGAATCAGGGACGTAAAGGGCATGGTGAGTACGGGGAATAAACACGTGGCTACCTCCCGCTTACCCTGCGCGCTGTGATGTCGTTTCCCGATTTGCGGCGGCGGTTCTCTCGACGCGACCCGCCCGGCCAGGTTCGACTTGCGCAGGTACCCCCGCTGTACCGCAATTCACCACATGCGCGACACGAACTGGCGCTGCAAGCTTCATTTCGATGCCGCGTTGACGGGAAGGTAGCAGCGCCTTGAGATTGAGTCAACAATTGATATTCGGCAGACCGGGCACGTTCCATGACGGAAATCGATTGATTGGGGTTCGCGCGGTAAGAGCGCGGTAAGCAATCCCACCGAGTAAGCAACACGCGACGGACGAAGCGGCGGGCTGTGCTAGGATCCGTCAGTAGATGCTGCTGTTCTTCCAAGAGTTCTCGGATAACCCGCCTGCACTCATCGCCTATCTCGCAGCCGTAGCAGTCGCCTTCGTCACCGGGATCGCGTTCCACGAGTTCAGCCATGCCTGGGCGGCGAACGAACTGGGCGACGCGACCGCGGCGCGGGCGGGCCGCCTGACGCTCAATCCGATACGTCACCTCGACCCCCTTGGAACAGCGCTGCTGGTCATCGTCGGATTTGGCTGGGGGAAACCGACCCCGGTTAACCCGTACAACCTGCGGAATGGCCCGAAGGCGGGGAACGCCCTCGTTGCCCTCGCGGGCCCGGCGTCAAACTTCTTTTTCGCGGCGGTTGCCGCCTTGCCCCTGCGATTGGGGCTGATTGACTCGGTTGCCAGCTTCGACCGAATTTCGAGCGCATCGAATGAGGAAATCGTCGGCCTGTTCCTTGTTTTCATTGTCTGGATCAACGTCATTCTCGGGATCTTCAATCTCATCCCTATCCACCCGCTCGATGGGTTCAAGGTGGCGGTGGGGGTGCTCCCGGGCGAGATGTCACGGCAGTTGAACGCGCTCGCCCCCTGGGGCCCCGGCATCCTGATGACACTTCTCGTCATCGGCTTCGTGACGCCCTACAACCCGATCGGGTGGATCCTGGGCGGAATCGGTAACGAGATCCTCCGGCTCATCCTCTAAATGTGGCAGCGCGTCAGGCAGTTCACCACGGCCGGGGCGAAACCGACGGACGGGGACATCTCCTTCGCCCGCGACCGGTTAGGGGCCCCGTTGTTCGACCTTTTCGAGACTCAGCACCCGCGGGACATGGTTCACGGCGTCAACACGGCACGGTGGCTGGTCGCCCGAGGGTACGACAACCCGGACCTGCTGGCCGCCGCCCTGCTCCATGACGTCGGCAAGGGTGATCAGCGCCGGCTCGACCGAGTCGCGTACGTGGTGAGCGAGTGGCTAAATATCGAGCGCGTAGCGGGTAGCCGCCATTCCCGGTTAGGAGTCCGGCGCGCGATGGCCCGCAGCCGGGACCACAGCGAAGCAGGCGCGCAGATGTTGCGGGAGGCGGGGGCTGGAGGGGTCGTGATCGACCTCACGTTGAAGCATCATTCGGAAGCAGGCGGCGATGCTATGCTAGCTCTATTGCAAGCGGCGGACGCCGCGAACTAGCGCCTGCTGAATTGGGGATTTCATGGCTCAACCACGCATAGCCATCATTGGAACGGGGCTGATCGGGACGTCGATCGGTCTAAACCTTATGTCGCGCCCATCCCGCAACTACGAAGTCGTGGGGGCCGACCGCGACCGCAACATCGCCCGCGCGGCCAAGAAGATGGGCGCGCTCGACCGCGAAGTCGGCTCGCTCGAAGAGGCGCTGAGCGGCGCGGGGCTCGTCATCCTTGCGGTGCCTGTCATGGCCGCCCGGCAAATCCTGCAAGAGGGCGCCAAGTACCTGCAGAAGGACGTCATCGTCACCGATACGGCGAGCACGAAGTCGGACATCATGCGCTGGGCCGCGGAGTTCCTCGCGGAGGGCGTCCACTTTGTCGGCGGGCACCCGATGGCGGGGAGCGAACAGAGCGGCCCCTCGGCCGCCAAGGCAGACCTTTTCCAGGGAGCGACGTGGGCAATCACCCCTTCGCCCAGGGCGGATGAGGCGGCGGTGCGAGCGGTTATCGGTCTCGTCGAGACGCTCGGCGCATACCCGCTCTACATTGACCCGGCCGAGCACGACCAGTACACCGCGGCAGTCAGCCACGTACCAGTCCTGCTCTCGGTCGCTCTCTTCCGGATGGTGCGCGACAGCCAGGGATGGGAAGACGCATCCCTGCTGGCGGGACCTGGCTTCAGAGATCTCACCCGCCTCGCGAGCGGCGACGCGACCATGTCGCGCGATATCGTGGCGACGAACCGGGAAGCCGTGCTCCACTGGCTCGGGCGGTTCATCGACGAACTTGGAACGGTGCGGAAAGCGATTGAACTGGGCGGGCAAGAGGTGAAGGACCTGTTCGCCAGCACCCAACTCGATCGCGAAACCTACATTCAGAATCCGCCGGTCCGGCGGCGCCCGGAAGGGGTGGAAGCACCCTCGGCGCAGGATGCGGTTGGCCGCCTGTTCGTGGGAGGCTTCTACGACCGCCTGAAGGAGATGTCCAACCGGCCGCCGGGACGGCCCGCCGGCGACGACGAGAAGCTGAGACAAAAACTCGGGATGACCGACGAGCAACGTGATCGTTAACCGCCCCAGCCGCATTCGCGCGACCATCACGGTCCCGCCGGACAAGTCCGTCTCGCACCGGGCGCTGATGTTCAATGCGATTGCCGATGGGACGGCGACCATCGAGTCGCTACTCGACTCCGAAGACGTCCGGTCGACGGCCCGCTGCCTGCGTGCGCTCGGGATAGAGATCGACTGGCCGGAGGGGAGCAGCAGCGCCAGGGTGCAGGGCCGGGGACTGCACGGTCTGTTCGAAAGCGACGACGTGCTGGACTGCGGGAACAGCGGCACCACGATGCGGCTGCTCGCCGGGATGCTCGCGGGGAGCCCGTTGCTGAGTATACTGACCGGCGACGCGTCCCTTCGCAGCCGGCCGATGGCGCGCGTC
>DATBWD010000327.1:0-2977 GCA_036515015.1 Tepidiformaceae bacterium | reverse complement strand
CCTCGGCCTGGCCCTTGGTGCCATGGTCCTGATGGGCATGGGAGTCGTCACAATCCAGGTCACGTTCGCCAGCTACCTGCAGCAGCAAACCGAGGATGCATTTCGCGGCCGGGTGATGAGTCTCATCGCGATGGTGGCGGCCGTTGGCGGCATCGCCGGCCTCGGACTGGCGGGACCGGCAGTCAGCCTGCTGGGCGCCCGGGTCGCCTTCGCGCTGGCGGGCATCGTCATCATCGCGAGCGTTACACCGGTCCTGATGGTGATCCGGCGGGAAGTCCGGGAGCAACCCGAGCCCGCCCTGACCGTTGCCGGCCGGTAGCGTAGATTTCCTTTCATGCCTGCTCCCGACCCGGCCCCGAGCGGTGCACTCGACGGTGCAACCGTCCTTGATCTCACGAGCCACATCGCCGGTCCTTACGCCACCAAACTCCTCGCCGACCTCGGCGCGCGAGTAATCAAGGTCGAGCGTCCGGGAGGCGATCCCGCCCGGCAGCTCGGGCCGTTCCTCGGCGACATTCCGGGACCGGATCGGAGCGCGACCTACCAGTTTCTCAACACGAACAAGGAGTCGATCGTCGCCGACCTGAAGCGACCCGGCGGACGGGAGGTCCTTCGCCGGCTTGCCGCGAAGGCCGACCTCGTCGTTACCACCGCTCAGCCCAAGGTCGCCCAAAAGCTCGGGTTGGACTACGAAACTCTGAGCGGCCTCACGAAAGCGCCGGTGCTTTCGATCACGAACTTCGGGCAAAGCGGCCCGTACCGTGACTACCGGCTCTCGGACACCGTGCTCTTCGCCATGGGAGGCGAGATGTGGAGCCACGGCCTGGCTGATCGTGAGCCACTCAAGCTGGGAGGCACGGCGGCGCTCCTCCAGTGCGGGGCGATGGGCGCGATCGCAGCGCTCGGCGCCATTCATGCCTGGGAAGTGCACGGCACCGGCCAGCAGGTGGACCTCGCGCTTTTCGACATCCAGATTAATAACGTAGATCGGCGCAGTTCGGCGATCCTCTCGTATCGATTCTCCGGCAGGCTGCAGACGCGGCCCGAGAACGCCTCCAGCGGCATCGTCGGCGGCGTCTACCCGGTCGCCGACGGCTACGTCGAGGTGACGGCCACCCCGGGCAACTACTGGAATCGCTTCGTTGAGATGGTCGATGACGACGCACTGCGCGACCCGAAGTGGAGCAACCCCCTGATCGCGCTGGACCCCTCGGCGAAGGAAGAAGCCGACGCCATCGTTTACCCGTGGATGCTCACTCGCACGCGCCAGGAGGTGTGGGCAGAGGCCCGCCGCGCGAGGGCGATGGCCGCGCCTATCTACTCCGGGATCGACATCGCGGACGACCCGGTGTTTCGCGAGCGCGGGCTCTGGACCGAAGTGGAGCACGCGGTGCTCGGAACGTTCCCGATGCTTTCGAGGCCCTACATCTTCGAAAAGACGCCCTGGCGGATTCGTTCAGCCGCCCCGATGCTCGGGGAGCACACCGACCACATCCTGGCAGCCGAGGGTTATGACGCAGAGGCGATCCGCGCGCTGCGGGAGGAAGGAGCGATCGCATGAGCCAGTTCCTCCCCCTCGAGGGCGTCCGCATCTGCGACTTCACCGCGGTCTGGGCGGGCCAGACCGCGACTATGTACCTGGCCGACATGGGCGCCGAGTGCATCAAGGTCGAGAACCCGTTCGTGTGGAACCCGATGACGCGCGCGGCCTCTCCGCGCATCAACAAGATGATGGCCGCCGCGGCTCCGCCGTGGATCAGCGGGCACCCGGGCGGCGACCCGGGCCCACGGCCGTGGAACAACAGTTCCGCGTTCATCCACGTCCTCCGCAACAAGAAGTCGTTCACGGTCGACAGCCGCCGCCCCGAAGGCCTCGCGATCGTGAAGACGCTGATCCGGATGAGCGACGTCCTGGCCGAGAACCTTGCCCTTGGCACGCTCGAGAAGCTTGGCCTCGACGATGACGCAATTCGTGCTGAGCGACCGGACATCGTCATTCTTCACCTGCCGGCGTTCGGCCGGGCGGGCGAGTACGCGGAGAGCCGCGGCTACGGCGCCCATATCGACTCTGTAGCGGGGTCGTCGGCGGTGAGGGGCTACCGGGACTCGGCGCCGCTTTCGAACATCCAGATCTTCGCGGGCGACTTCTTCGCCGGGATGCACGGGGCGGTTGCCGTCCTGGCGGCACTCCGGCACCGGCGGCGGACCGGGGAGGGCCAGGTCATCGAAATGGCGCAGGTCGAGTGCTCCGCCCAGATGTTCCCCCAGGCGGCGCTGGATGCCGCCTGGAACGGCCGCGAGCACAGGACCATCGGCAACCGCAGCATCGAGGGGTTCGTGCCCAACGGCGTGTTTCCCACGAACGGCAACGATGAGTGGATCGCCATCAGTTGCCGGAGCGACGAAGAGTGGCACGCGCTCGTTCGATTCATGGGCTCCCCCGCATGGGCCACGGCGGAATCGCTCGCAACGGCCGCCGGTCGTGGCGAGAAGGAAGACATGCTCGAAGAGCGGTTATGGGAGTGGACCTCCAGCCACGCGCGGGATGACCTCTTTCATGCCCTCCAGGCTGCCGGCGTAACCGCCGGACCTGTCCTGAACGCGAAGGAGGCGACCGAGGACCCTCACCTGGCCCAGTCGGGCGTCTGGAAAGAACTGCCGGCGACCGAGGACTACCCGGCCACGAAATTCCACACCCCGCCCTACAAGTTCTCGAAGAGCGATGTGGGGCTGCGGACGCCACCGGCGCTGTTCGGCCAACACAACGACTACGTGTACCGCGAACTGCTGGGTGTCAGCGACGAAGAGTACGAGCGCCTCGCCGCTGCCGGACACATCGCCGACACCTATGATCCCAACGTGATCGCGACGGCATGATGAACAGCGCGCGCAGGCAGGTCCAAGCGAACGGCATCACGCTCGATGTGACCGAAGCGGGCACGGGCTTTCCCGTCGTCCTCTGTCACGGTTTCCCGGA
>DATBWD010000326.1:0-3573 GCA_036515015.1 Tepidiformaceae bacterium | reverse complement strand
TCGGAGCGAAGGAGGTCGGAGAGGCCGTTGTCGTCTTCGATGCGCATAACGGGCGGATTCTGCCACAACTGCCGGAGCGATGCTGGTGGGGCGAGCAGCGCCTGATGGCGTCCTGAAAAGTTGCTTACACTGGAAGAGCCGCACAGGCACGACCAGCACCAAAATGAGACGCGGTTGAGGGTGGCTATGACAACGATCGCCTCGGAGAAGAGCGCCGACGGGCTGGACCCGTTCGAACTCCAGGACTGGATCCAGTCACTGGACGACGCACTCCAGCGGCTGGGCCCCGCGGCCGTACAACGCCTGCTCAGCGAACTGCAGATCCACGCGCAGAAGGCCGATGTGCCGCTACCGGTGACGTCGCGCACGCCCTATGTGAACACCATCCCGCTGCACCGGCAGCCGCCGTATCCGGGGAACCTTGAACTGGAACGGAAGATCCGGAGCATCGTGCGCTGGAACGCGATGGCGATGGTTGTCGAGGCAAACCAGAACTCTCCGGGAATCGGCGGCCACATCTCGACGTACGCCTCGGCCGCGACGCTCTACGAAGTGGGGATGAACCACTTCTTCCGCGGACCGGAAGACCCGAGCGGCGGGGACCTGGTGTTCTTCCAGGGGCACGCCTCTCCCGGGATCTACTCGCGCGCGTACATGGAGGGCCGGATTGCGCCGAAGGAAGTGCATAACTTCCGGCGAGAGATGGCCGAGGGTGGCGGGCTGTCGTCGTATCCACACCCGTGGCTGATGCCGAACTTCTGGCAGTTTCCAACGGTATCGATGGGGCTGGGGCCGATCATGGCGATCTACGCCGCCCGGTTCATTCGCTACCTGGAAGACCGCGGCATGAAGCCAGCCACAGGGCAGAAGGTCTGGGCGTTCGTCGGTGACGGCGAGGCCGACGAACCAGAGACGCTGGGGTCGATCACGCTGGCGTCGAGGGAGGCGCTGGACAACCTGATCTTCGTCGTGAACTGCAACCTGCAACGGCTGGACGGCCCGGTGCGGGGGAACGGCAACATCATCCAGGAGCTGGAGGCGATCTTCCGGGGCGCCGGTTGGAACGTCATCAAGTGCATCTGGGGCCGTGAGTGGGACGAACTTTTCGCCAAGGACCACGACGGACGGCTGGCGCGGCGCGCCACAGAGGTGGTCGACGGGGAGTATCAGAACTACGCCGTCCGAGGTGGCGCCTACATTCGCGAGCACTTCTACGGCGTGGACGAGCAACTGCTGGAGATGGTGGAGCACCTGAGCGACGACTATCTCTGGAAGATGCGCCTTGGAGGGCATGACGCCACCAAGGTGTACGCCGCTTACAAAGCGGCGGTCGAAAACAAGGGCGCCCCGACGGTCATCCTGGCGCGGACGATCAAGGGCTATGGCCTCGGGGAAGCGGGCGAGGGGCGGAACGTCACCCACCAGCAGAAGAAGCTGAACGAAGCGGAACTCATGCGATTCCGCGACCGTTTCGACATCCCGCTTTCGGATGAGCAGGTGGTGAAGGCGCCGCTGTACCGGCCCGCCCAGGGGACGGCGGAATACGAATACATGCAGGACCGGCGCCGGGCGCTGGGCGGTTACGTGCCGGCGCGGCGATCCAAGTCCCCGCAACTGCCGATGCCGCCCGAGAGCGTGTTCGAGGAGTTCTACGAGGGGACGGGCGATCGGGAGGCCTCGACGACGATGGCGTTCGTGCGGCTGCTGACCAAGTTGCTCCGAGACGAAGGGATCGGCCGGTACGTCGTGCCAATCGTGCCGGACGAGGCGCGGACCTTTGGTATGGAGCCACTGTTCCGCCAGTTCGGCATCTACTCGCACGTCGGGCAGACATACGAGCCGGTGGATGCGGGCAGCCTGCTCTACTACAAGGAGTTGAAGAACGGGCAGGTTTTGGAAGAGGGGATCACGGAGGCGGGATCAGTCTCCTCGTTCATCGCGGCGGGGACGGCGTATTCGACGCACGGCCTGCCGATGATGCCGTTCTTCATCTTTTACTCGATGTTCGGCTTCCAGCGGGTGGGGGACCTTATCTGGGCCGCGGCCGATTCGCGGACGCGGGGCTTCCTGCTCGGGGGGACATCCGGCCGGACGACGCTCGCGGGCGAGGGACTCCAGCACCAGGACGGGCACAGCCATGTGCTCGCCTCGGCGGTGCCGAACCTCCTCTCCTACGACCCCGCCTACGCGTATGAGCTGGCGGTGATCATCCGGGACGGTATCCGGCGGATGTACACCGAAGGCGAAGAGATCTTCTACTACATCACCGTCGGCAACGAGCCGTACCAGCAGCCCGCGATGCCCGAGGGAGTGGAGGAGGGGATCGTCCGCGGGATGTACCTGCTGCGTCCCGCCGGGCCGAAGGCTGAAGGGAAGCCCCGGGCGAACATGATGGGCAGCGGGGCGATCCTGAACGAAGTCCTCGCGGCACAGGAGATGCTGGCCGAGAAGTACGATATCGCAGCCGACGTCTGGTCGGTGACCAGTTATACGGAACTCCGGCGGGAGGCCCTGGACGTGGACCGCTGGAACAGGCTCCACCCCGGGCAGGAGGCGCGGGTACCGTATGTGCAGCAGTGCCTCGGGGACGCTCCAGGCGTCTTCGTGGCGGCCTCGGACTACCTGAAGGCACTGCCCGACGGGCTGGCCCGCTGGCTGCCCGGCACGCTGGTCTCGCTCGGGACCGATGGCTTCGGCCGCAGCGAAGACCGGGCGAGGCTGCGAGACTTTTTCGAAGTGGACCGGCGGCACATCGTGCTGGCGACGCTCCACGCGCTTGCCCAGGAGGGGGAAATCGAGAACGAGATGGTGCAGATTGCACTGAAGGACCTCGAAATCGACCCGGACAAGCCCAACCCCGCGCGGAGCTAGGGAGAACGCATGACTATCGAATTCACACTTCCCGACCTTGGCGAGAACGTCGCTGAAGCGGATGTCCTGCGAGTGCTCGTTTCGGAGGGGCAGCACGTCGAACTCGACCAGGGCCTGATCGAAATCGAAACGGAAAAAGCGACGCTGGAAGTGCCCTCTCCAGCTGCCGGGACGATCAAGAAGATCGAAGTGAGCCAGGGAGATGTCATCAAGCCCGGCCAGTTGATCGTCGTGCTGGACGAAGCGGCGGAGTCTCCGAAGGAGGAGCCTGCCGCGAAGGTCGAACAGGCCGCACCGGAACGCAAAAAGAAGCCGCCAGAGGCGGAGCCGCCGGCGGAAGAGCCACCGGCGGAGGAGGACGGAGCGAAGATATCGGCGGAGCAGGCCGAGCTCGCGCCGGCGGAAGCGCGGGACGAGGCCCCGGAGGGGCAGCCGGCACCCGAACCGCCGCAGGAGCGTCCCGCCGCCAGGAATGGTGTCCGGCAGGAAGCTGCTCCGGCCCGCGAAGAGGAAGAACAGGAGGCCCCCGCGCCTTCGGGAGGTCCAGGCGGGCGAACGCCAGTCGCTGCGGCGCCATCGGTGCGGCGGTTCGCGCGGGAGATCGGCGTCGACCTCGAGACGATCAAAGGATCAGAGGCCGGCGGCAGGATAGCCCTGGACGACGTGAAGCGCTCGGCCCGCGAGCGGGCGGACGGCGGTGGC
>DATBWD010000325.1:0-10441 GCA_036515015.1 Tepidiformaceae bacterium | reverse complement strand
TCAACAACGACTCCCACGCCGACGAAGGTTGCGACGGCGACGAAGACGCCGACGCCGGGGAAGGAGCCCACGGCGACGGCAACACGTACTCCGAAGCCAGGGAGCGCCGGGACGACGCCCGCTGCGCCAACGGCGACGACTGTCGCGGGTACGGAGGGCGGCCCGAAGACCCTGCGGATTTCGGAGTTTTTGAGCGACCCGGAGGAGAGCGGGCGGGACAGCCCGTTCGAGTGGGTGGAATTGGTGAACGCGGGGGACCAGCCGGTCGACCTGCAAGGGTGGTCCATCGGAGATGCGACGGCGCTCGACTCGCTGCCCGCTACGGTCGTGGCGCCCGGCGCGTACGTGGTGATCGCCGGCCGCGAGGCGTTGCTGCCGGATGGCGTCGCCAGGGTGGCGGTGGACGACGGGGAAATCGGACGCGGGCTGAACAACACGGGCGATGTCATTCGTCTGCTGGCGCCGGACGGCACGGTGGTGGACGCGATCTCATACGGGGACGACCGGACGGTCTTCGATGCACCACCGGCGCCGCCGGGAGCGGGCGAGACTCTCGGGCTGCGGGAAGTAACGAGCGAGGCGTCATCGCGGTCCTGGGCGAGCACGATTGGGCCGTCGCCGGGGAGTGCGAACACTTTCCCGGTGCCAGTGAGTCCCACGGCGACGGAGCCCGCACCTGGCGGACCGGCGAGTACTCCGCGAGCGGTGCAGGTGGTTGAAATCGAGGAGGGCGGGAACGGCCCCGGTGAGATACCGTGGATGATGCTCGGAGGCGCAGTGGTGGCCGGCGCCCTCGCATCGACATGGGCCATCGGTCCTCGCGTTGCAGGCGAGGTCCGGAGAAGGTTGAGACGTGGCCGTTGAACGGCTCCAGAAGATCATTTCGAACGCGGGGGTAGCATCGCGGCGGGTAGCCGAGGAGATGATCCTCGCCGGGCGGGTAGCCGTGAACGGCGAAGTGCAGCGGAACCTCGGGGCAAGGGCCGAGACGGACACCGACGAGGTGACCGTCGACGGGGTACCGGTCATCAAGGGGCGGTATCGCTACTTCATGGTGAACAAGCCGGCGGGGTTCGTGACCACGGCGAGCGACGAGCAGGGCCGGGAGACGGTGCTGGACCTCGTGCCCATCGGCGGCATCCAGTTGCACCCCGTGGGGCGGCTGGACATGGACAGCGAAGGGCTGCTGATCCTGACGAACGACGGGCACCTGACGGACCTGCTGACGCACCCGAAGTACGAAGTGGAGAAGGAGTACCTCATAGGGATCGACAGGCCGCCTGCCGACCGGGACCTGCAGCGGCTCGTGCGAGGGGTGGAATCGGACGGAGAGCGTTTGCGGGCGGCATCGGTGAAGGCGGCGATGGCGCCGCCGGTGGCCCCGGGTGAGGATGCGCCGGAGGCCGGGGCGTGGCTGCTGGTCGTGCTCAGGCAGGGGAGGAACCGGGAGATCCGGCGCATGATGGAAGCGGTGGGGAGAAAAGTGCTGTTCCTGCGGCGAGTGCGGATAGGCCCGCTGCACCTGGGCAATCTCGGCTCCGGCGCGTTCCGGGAACTCACGGCGGACGAAGTTGAGGTGCTCTACGCGGCGGGGAAACAGGCCGAGGAACGAAGCGAGCGGACAGCGGAGGTTTGATTGCGCACGACGCCGAATGACATACAATCCGCGGGCCGCAATGAGTCGTAGCCAGCCGCTTCCTTCTCCGATCGCCATCGACGGACCAGCGGCGTCGGGAAAGTCGACGCTGGGGCGGGCACTTGCCGACCGGCTCGGCTACCAGTTCCTCGACACGGGGTTGATGTACCGGGCGTTCACGCTGGCGGCGCTTCGCGCGGGAGTCGGCGCGGAGGACACGGCGGCGTGCGCCGAACTGGCCCGTTCGGTCGACCTGCGAGTGGAGGCCGACAGGGACACACGGGTGTTCCTCGGGGATGAGGACGTGACCGGCCTGATGCGCTCGGCGGAGGTGGAAGCGAACGTGAGCGCGTACAGCGCCATCCCGGCGGTGCGGGAACGAATGGTCGCGATGCAGCGGGAGGTGGCGGGCTCGGGGCGGGCGGTGCTCGCCGGGCGGGACATCGGGACGGTGGTTTTGCCGGATGCGCCGGTGAAGTTCTACCTCGATGCATCGGAGACGGCGCGCGCTCACCGGCGAAGCGCGCAGGCAGGGTCGTGGGGAGCGGAACAGCGAGCGCACGAGGCCCATCGGGACATCACGGGAAGGGACCTGATAGACAGTTCGCGGGCGGCGAGTCCCCTACGGCCGGCCGAGGACGCGATCGTGATCGATACGACCTATCTTTCGCTTGAGGCAGTAGTAGAGTACGCGCTTGGGAGACTCGAGTGCGACGATTCCTGAAACTGCATGTGGTGGAGCCGGCGGTCTACTGGTGGGCCCACTACCAGTTGCGGCTGATCCTGATCGTGGTTGCGCGGTGGAAGGTGACGGGGCGCGAACGAGTGCCGCAGACGGGGCCGCTGGTGGTGGTGTGCAATCACATGAGCATGGCGGACCCACCCGTGCTGGCCTCGGCGATCAAGGGGCGGCGGATCCGCTACATGGCGAAGGCGGAGATATTCCGGCCGCCGTGGGGCTGGATACCGGCGGCCTACGGCGCGTTTGGGGTCCGGCGATTCGAGGGGGACCTGACGGCGATGTTGAACGCCGAACGGGTGCTGCGGCGCGGCGAGGTGCTCGGCATGTTCCCGGAAGGGACGCGAAGCAAGACAGGATGGCTGCAGCGGCCACACCCGGGGACGGCGCTCATCGCACTGCGGGCGGGCGCGCCGATCCTGCCCTGCGCGATTATCGGGACCGATAACCTGCATGGCCCGCTGAGCCTGCTCACGCGACCGACGATCAGGGTGGCCATCGGGGAGCCGATTGCGCTGGAGGCGGTCAGGCGTCCGACCGAGGACCAGGTGAGCGAACTCACCAACCGGATCTACGAAGAGATAAAAGCGCTGTTACCTGCGAAATACCACCCCGCCTATACTGGAACAGAGGAAGCAGCGACAGCCGATGGTGCAAATTCTCCGAGCCAGTGAAATGGGCTTCTGCATGGGCGTGAGGCGCGCCGTGCAGATTATGGAAAGCGAAGCGACTCCCGACCGACCGGTCTTCAGCGTGGGCGAAATCGTGCATAACCCCCATGTGGTGGGGAGGCTGGAGGCGGCCGGCGTCCACCAGTTGCCGGGGCCAGACGAGATCGAGGGTGACATCGGGGTGGAGACGGCCCAGCGCGTGAAGCAGGGGCGGGTGGCCATCACCGCGCACGGGGTGGGCGAGCGGGTGGTGAGGGAACTGGAAGGCAGCGGCCTGGACATTGTCGACACGACGTGTCCCATCGTGACGAGGGCGCAGCGCTACGGGCAGAAGTTCGTGCGGGATGGATGGCATGTGCTCATCTTTGGCGACCCGGGGCACAAGGAAGTGCGAGGGATTGTCGGCTGGACGTTCGGTGTCAACAACGGCCGCAACGCGACGATCGTCGAGCGTTCGGACATCGAGTACCTGCGGAGGTTCGTGGAGGAGTTTCCCGGCGGATTTCCTTCGAAGATCGGCGTGATGGCGCAGACGACGCACAAGATGGAGGACTTCGCGAAGTTCGTCGCGAACCTGATGTTGATCCAGCGGGATCACAACTTCGAGTACCACGTGGTGAATACGCTGTGCCATGCGACGACCGGGCAGCAGGAGGCGGCTGCGAGGCTGGCACGGGAAGTCGACGTGATGGTGGTGGTGGGGGGCCGGAAGAGCGCGAACACGCGTCACCTGAAGGAAGTGTGTGAAGAGCAGGGGACGCGGGCGTACCACATCGAGGGAGCGGACGAGTTGCAGGCCTCGTGGTTCGAGGGCATCGAGCGGATCGGGCTGACAGCGGGCGCCTCGACCCCCGACTACTCGATCGACGAGGTCGAAGCGCGGCTGCGCGAACTGCTCCCGGGATGATGAGCAAGCCTGCACCAGGCATCGTTTCGGGCGTGCGGCCGGGGTCACTAGCGGAGGAAGCCGGGATCGAGGCAGGCGACGCGATCGTGGCCGTGGGCGGGCGGGCGATGCGCGACGTGGTGGACCTGCAGTTCTACCAGGCGGAGCCGGAAGTCGAGGTGCACATCCGGAAGGCGAACGGCCTCGATGAGGTCGTGGTGTTCGAGAAAGAGATCGACGAGGACCTCGGGCTGGAGTTCGAGCGAGCGACGTGGGACGACGTGACGCTCTGCAACAACAACTGCTTCTTCTGCTTCCTGAAGGGCCTGCCGAAGGGGATGCGGAAGTCGCTGTACATGAAGGACGACGACTACCGGCTGAGCTTTCTCCACGGGAACTTCGTCACGCTGACGAACCTGACGGACGAGGACTGGGAGCGGCTGGAGGAGCAGCGGCTGAGCCCGCTGAACGTCTCGGTGCATGCGACGGAACTGGACCTGCGGCGGCGGATGCTTGGGAACGACCGGGCGCCGGACGTGCTGGCGCAGTTGCAGCGGCTGGGGTCGCTGGGGCTGGTGGTGCACACGCAGATCGTGCTCTGCCCCGGGGTGAACGATGGAGAGCACCTCGACCGCTCTGTGCGGGACCTCTCCGCGCTGTATCCGACGGTGCAGACGGTGTCGGTGGTTCCGGTGGGGGCGAGTCCGAAGCTGGAAGACTGGTCGCTTTCACGAGACGGCATCGAACTGGTGCGGCCGACGCCGGAGTATGCAAGGCAGGTGGTGCGGCAGGTGCGGCGGCTGCAGAAAGAGAACCGGGAACAGTTCGGCCGGACGATCGTGCAGTGCAGCGACGAGTACTACGTGACCTCGGGTGAGCGGGTGCCGTCGGCGGCGCACTACGACGGGTATCCGCAGTATGAGAACGGGATCGGGATGGTGCGGACGATGTTGCAGGACTGGCACGCGACCCGGCGACGGCTGGCGCGGGGACGCGACGTGCACAGTGTCGCGGGGAAGCGAGTGGTAATTGGCTGCGGGTCGCTGATCGCGCCGGTGCTCACTGAGATGGGTGGGGAACTATCGGGCCTGACAGGCGCGCGGATCGAAGTGAAGGCGGTTTCGAACACAGTGTTCGGGGAGCGAGTAAACGTGAGCGGCCTGCTGTGCGGAGAGGACTACGTCCGGGAACTGGCGGGGATGGAGCCGGAGTGTTACATCCTGCCCCGGGCGAGCCTCGACTACTTTGGGCGACAGTTCCTCGACAGCATGTCGATCGAGGACGTGGAGGCGAAACTGGGTGCGCCGCTGACCTTCGCGAGCCAGTGGAGCGAGGTGGTGGAGATCCTGGAACGAGGTCCGAGCAGGCCGGGGCGGAACTCCGCTTCGAACGGCGCCTTCTGGAGCGAGGAGCGCGCGAACCTGCCGGCCGGGGCGGCCTGGGTAGCGTAGACCAGGCACCTGGGACGGGATAAGGCATAGCCGGACCGTGTGATAGGATCGGTCCATGCCACGAGTTCGCGTCGAGCCCCTCGGGATAGAGGTAGAAGCGCCCCGGGGCGAGACCGTGCTGGACGCTGTTTCGGCGCACGGATACTACTGGCCTGTAGGGTGCGCGAAGAACGGCGAATGCACGAACTGTGCGATGGAAGTCATCTCGGGCGTTGGCAGAGTGAGCGGGATGGGGCGTTACGAGCGCCAGAACCTCATCCGCCAGCGGGGACTTCGGTCGCTGGAGGACCTGAGGCTGCGGCTCGCCTGCCAGGCCCGAATCGAAGGGGACATCGTCGTGTACAAGCGCGGCGTGATGCCGGATTAAGCAGAGGGAGAGGGAGCCGGGCGCATGCCGTACATCATCACAGAGCCCTGTATCGGGGTGAAAGACGCCTCATGTGTCGATGTGTGCCCGGTGGACTGTATTCACACGACCGAGGAAGCCCCGCAGTATTACATCAACCCGGCACAGTGCATCGACTGCGCGGCCTGCGAGATGGCGTGCCCTGTATCGGCGATCATGTTCGAGGACGACGTGCCGGCGGAGTGGAAGTCGTACATTAGTAGCAACGCCGAGTTCTTCGCGAACTCATAGGAGGGCCGTGGAGCGGCCCGGAGGAGAATTTTGGAACTCGCTCAACTGGAGGCATTCCTGCAAGTGGCTCACCACCGCTCGTTCAGCCGGGCGGCGGAGGCGCTGTTCCTTACGCAGCCGTCGGTGACGGCGCGGATTCAATCGCTGGAGCGTGAGATTGGGGAGCGGTTGTTCGAGCGCACTGGCCGGAGCGTTTCGCTTACTGACGCGGGGCATGCGTTCATGCCGCATGCGCAGCGGGCGTTGACGGCGGTGCAGGAAGGCACCGGGGCGATCGAGGCCGTTCGGCATGGTGACATCGGGAGCATCCGGATTGGTGCGAGCGCGAGCATCGCGACCTATGTTCTGCCGGGGATCCTGAAGCACTTCCGGGAATCGCGGCCGCGCGTGCATCTGCACATCAGCACGGGGACGAGCGAGGACATCATCGAGCGGTTGCTGGCGGGCGAACTGCACGTGGCGATGGTGCGTCTGACGCAGCACCCGGAAATCGAGTCAGTACACCTGTACAACGATGACCTTTCGCTTGTGGTGGCGCCCGACCACCCGTTTGCGAGCAGGGGCCGCGTCACGGTCGCGGAAGCGGGGCGGGAGCCGTTCCTGTTCTTCGAGCGAAGTTCGAGCTATCACTCGCTGATTTACAGCATGTTCCTGAGAGTGGGAGTGGTGCCCGAATCGGTGATGGAACTGGATTCGATGGAGACGACCAAGCACATGGTGGAGGCCGGGATAGGGATCGCCATCCTGCCGGTGGTGTCGATCGACCGGGAAGCGAAGAACGGCTCACTGGTGCGGGTGGAGATCCGAGACATGGAGCAGCCTTCGTACCGTGAGGTGGGGGTCCACGTCCTGAGGAACCGGATCATGGCCCCCCCGCTGCGGGACTTCCTGCGCTTGGTGACGAGCGATTTTGGGGTCAGTTATTCGTTCGAGACGCGGGCGCACGAGCCCGTTTCCTAACGCTCAAGGCGTTCGAGAATTCAACGAAAGCCCGGCCGGAACTATCCGGCCGGCTTTCGTTGGGCGGGATCGTTCCGGTGCTAGCGGGCAATCGCCCGGAAGAGGCGGCTTCGCTAGACTCGGGACGACGAGAGGTTTCGACGAAGCATGATTTCCAGCATCATCCTGGCGGCGGGCGAATCGAGGCGCATGGGGCGGGCGAAGGCGCTCCTCGACTGGGGCGGAGAGCCGCTGCTGAGCTATGAAGTGCGGCAGTTGCGCGAGGCCGGGGTGGACGAAGTCATCGTGGTGCTCGGGGCGCGTGCCGACGAGATCCACCGCGAGATCCGGCGGGCGGACTGCCGGGTGATGCTGAATGCGCGCTACCACGCGGGCCGCGCCGGTTCGCTGCGCATTGGCGCGAAGGCTTCGAACCGGGACGCGGACGCGATCCTCGTGATGAACGTCGATCAGCCACGGCCGGCGGACTTCCTGCGCCAGTTGCTGGAGGCCCACCAGCCGGAGTCGGCGGCGACGGTGCCGAGTTGGAACGGGCATCACGGACACCCGGTTGTGGTGTCGGGCCGGTTGCGGGGGGAACTGCTGGAGGCGAAGGACGAGAACCAGGGGCTGAAGGGCATCCTTCAGGCACACGAGGGCGAACTGGCGGACGTGGCCTGCGACGACCTGTGCGAAGTGGACATCAATACGCCCGACGACTACGAGGCAGCGAAGCGGCGGTTCGGGCTCTAGCATAGGACCGGTGAGCCAGGGTTCGGTCGTTGCGAAGGCGGTGATCTTCGACCTCGACGAGGTGCTGCTCGACATGCGGCGGGCCTGGCAGTACACGGTCGAGGAGGCGGTGGCGAGCGTCTGCGGGCGACGGGAGAGCGCGGCTCCCCTGGTCGAGGAGTACTGGCGCCGGCCATGGCGGGACGCCCTGGGCATCCTGGTGCGGGAGATTGAGGAGCGGGACCGGTGCGAGGCGCTCTGCCTGCGGATGTACGAGCGGAGCGCGATGAAACGGCTGCTGGTCCACGAAGGCGTCGGGATGGGGCTGGACCGCATCAGGGCCAGCCGGATCGAGATGGGTGCGATTTCGCGGGCGCCGCATGGCCCTGCGCTCAGGCGGATCGAGTCGACGGGGCTGGACCGGTTCCTGGCAGTGCTTTCACCGACGGCAGCGGGCGAGCCGTGGGATGTGGGGGAGAGGCTACGCGAGTGCCTGGCCTTCCTGCGCTACGAACCGTGGCAGTGTGCGTTCGTCGGGGCCGACGGGCAGGACCTCAGGGTCGCGGAGGCGCAGGGCCTCCGGCCGTTCGAGGCGCAATGGACGGTAACGGGACCGACCGGATACCCGGCCGTGCCGTCACCCGGAGCGCTGGTCGAGAGCCTCGCCGGCGCCCCGGAGACCAAGAACCGCTAGCCGTCCCAGCGGGACTCGACGGTGGTGTTGCAGGCCGGGCAGACGGCCTTGGGATGGCTGGCGAGGAAACGGACCTCGCATTCGGGGCAAACGACGATTCGTCGGATCACTGCTTTTCCACTCCCTGGACGAATTCCAACTACAAGCATCGGAAGGCTGGGGGTTAGCAGGTAGGGCCTCAGAAGAATTGGCGGGCACCGAGATATAGGTGTTACGTATGGATACTACGAGGAGGAGGATATCTCTTTACGTCTACCTTAACTGGCCGGGCACGAAGTAAATGGGTAGTCTGAGGGAAAGAACGTTTATTGGAGTTGCCATGGTTACGAAGGTCGGAATCAACGGATTCGGGCGCATTGGTCGCCAGGTGCTCAAGGCCATCACGGACCGACACGGGGGCGAACTGGAAGTCGTCGCCGTCAACGACCTCGTACCGATTGAGACGAACGCGAACCTGTTGAAGTACGACAGCAACTATGGCCGCTGGGACAAGGACATCCGGGCCGTTGAGGACGGGATCGCCATCGACGGCAGGGTGGTGAAGGTGTTCAGCGAGCGGGATCCCGGGGCGATCCCGTGGGGGTCCGTGGGAGTCGAGATCGTCGTGGAGTCGACGGGGTTCTTCACGGATGCGACGAAGGCGGCGGCGCACCGCCATGACGGCGTGAAGAAGGTGATCATCAGCGCGCCGGCGAAGAACGAGGACTTCACGATCGTGCTGGGGGTGAACTCGGAGAAGTACGACCCGGCGAAGCACCACGTGATTTCGAACGCCAGTTGCACGACGAACGGGCTCGCGCCGGTGGTGAAGGTGCTGGTGGACAACCTGGGGCTGGTGAAGGGCCAGATGACGACGATCCACAGCTACACGAATTCGCAGCAGATCCTCGACCGGGCAGGCGGGGGCGACATGCGCGAGATGCGCGCCGGGGCGCTGAACATCGTCCCGACCTCGACGGGTGCGGCGCGGGCGCTGAGGCTCGTGATCCCGGAGGTGGACGGCAAACTGGACGGTCTTGCATACCGTGTGCCGACTCCGACCGTTTCGATCGTGGAAGTGGTCGCGCTGACGGAGAAGGACACATCGAAGGACGAACTGAACGCGCTGCTGAAGGAAGTGGCGGCCGAGCAGATGAAGGGCATCCTCGGGTTCACGATGGACCCGGTCGTTTCGATGGACATGAAGGGTGACGAGCGGTCGAGCATCGTCGACGGTCAATCGACGAACGTGGTGGGGGGCAACCTGGTGAAGGTGGCTGCCTGGTACGACAACGAGTGGGGCTATTCGTGCCGGATCAGCGACCTCTGCGCGTTCCTCGTGGAGAAAGGCATCTGATTTCGGGCCGCTCCCGGTAACGCCTAAAGGCGCTACTGGTCGTATCCTCTGCAGAAGCCGGCGGGGAGGCGCGTTTTGATCGTCGTGCCCGCCAGCGTGGAGGATGCTTGGCGGAAGCGCCGATAGAAGAAGATGTGTCGCCGGGCCGCCGGGCGGCCACCGCGGAGTGGCTGGACTCCCTGGTGCGGAACTGGCCGCTGCTGCTGCTCCTGATCGTGCTGGTGGGGGCGGGGCTTCGTTTCCATGGGCTCGACTGGGACCAGCCCGAGGGAGCGCCGGTTCCCCTGCAGATGCACCCGGACGAGCGAGCCCTGTCGTTTGCCGGGAACAAGGTGGACTGGCCGGACAGCATCGGCGGGTATTTCGACACGGCGCAGAGCCCGCTCAATCCCTACAACGCCGACACCCCGTCCTACGTGTATGGGACGTTCCCGCTGTTCCTCGTGAAGGCGGTGGCGACGCTCGCGGGTGACGACCCGGCGGGGCCGGAGAATTCCTACGACGCGATGGCTATCTGGGGGCGGCGAATCACGGCAACGCTGGACGTGGCGACGATCGCGGTCGTCTTCGCGCTCGGGGCGACGTTGTTTGGGTTGCGGCCGGGCCTCCTGGGCGCGGCGTTCTATGCGCTGGCGGTGCTCCCCACGCAACTGGCGCACTTCTTCACGATGGACCCGTACGTGACGTTCTTCGGGGCGGTGACGTTGCTGTTTTCGGCCA